>NZ_RZOI01001162.1:0-1095 GCF_004022645.1 Mesorhizobium sp. M4A.F.Ca.ET.020.02.1.1
GGGCGAGGCCGCTCGTCGCGCGCGCTTCGAACCGGGTCTCGGCGGCACTCTCGCGAAGCACTCTCCACGCGCGGATCGGGGCGTCGAACCCTTTCAGCTCGTGCAAGCCGAGGTCGGCGAACTCGAACAGCCCGCCGAGCAGTCGGCGCGTCGCGAGCGGGATCACGATCTCGCCAGGCCCCGCCAATGCCTGCAGCCGCGCCGCCAGGTTCGGCGACTCGCCGACCACCGCTTCCTCCTGCGCTCCTCCTTCGCCGATGAGATCACCCACCACCACCAGCCCCGTTGCGATGCCGACGCGTACCGCAAGCCCACCTTGTGCCGGGATCGCGAGCCTTGCGATCGAATCAACGATCGCCAGCCCAGCCCGCACGGCTCGCTCCGCGTCGTCCTCATGCGCCTTTGGATAGCCAAAATACACCAGCACGCCGTCGCCCATGTATTTGGCCACAAACCCGCCAAAGCGACGCACCGCCTCGGCAACGCACTTCTGATAGGCCGCAATCACCTCCCGCAAATCCTCAGGGTCCATTCGCGCCGAGAGTGCCGTCGAGCCGACAAGGTCCGAGAACATCACGGTGACCTGACGGCGCTCAGCGGTGTCCTTCGCGGCATTGTCGATTGCCAGAGGCGCATCGGATAACAGTGGCGTTGGTGCAGCTACTTGAGCGCGCAAGGCTGCGATGGCGTCGAGCAGCTTACGACGATGTCCGACAAATCCGACGCCAAGATCCTTCAGGTCCTCGGCCGTCAACGTCGGCAGGACCGTGTCGTCGATCTTATTCTCGCGGAAGGCGGCCTCATACTGTTCGAGGCCATGCCTCCGCAGCCAATCTCCGACGTCCATGGCGGCGCCCCTGGCTTGCCTACCCACGCATGATCCACCAGGGGAGACAGGCTGTCTAGGACCGGGAACCCACCTACAACTTCCTAAAGAAGCCGGACAGAATATTCGGACCCGCTTCGCCGGGGCGCAGCCTGATGCCGTCCTCGAATGAGTTCAGCGTCACGCATTCGAAGCCGTTGTGCGCGAGCAGCGCCACCAGCGAGTCGCGATCGAAGTGGTGCAGGTGCTCGTTGGGAAGACGCATACGC
>NZ_RZOI01001163.1:0-1093 GCF_004022645.1 Mesorhizobium sp. M4A.F.Ca.ET.020.02.1.1
CATCCTCGGAATGACCACCGTCCACGTCAACCGGACGTTGAGGGAACTTCGCAAGGCCGATCTCGTCTCTTTCAAGGCAGGCCACGTAGAGGTGATCAATCGCAAGAAGCTGGTCGAGACGGCCGGATTCGACAAGGAGTACCTCAGGTAGAAGTTGCCCTCCGGTGTCCGGTGCCGGGCGACGGCTTTCCGGACGCGAAATTTACCGAAAATTAACTTATGTTAGAGACCGCTCATAAATAGGCTATAAACTGCCCGAGCCGTTCTCGCTGTGGGAAAGCGAGGAAGGCGCCTAGCTGCTGCAATCAAGTCTCCAACTTTCACAAGGAGTTATGTTGGCCGCAAGGCTGCCAGTGTTGGGAAAGGGTGGGTAGTATGGGTGGCGTAACAGGACTGCACAATTACACCTCGGCCAATCAATCAGGAGTTCGATCAAGCGGAACCGAAAATGTCCATCGTAAGGAATGCCTCCTTATCCTAGATGGTAGAGCTTTGGACCGCGAATGTCTCGCATCGGCCCTCGTTGACCACGAACTCGGCATGGTGGTCGCCGCAATGGGTTCGATCGATCAATGGCGCGTGAAGAAGAGTTCGTTCCCTCCCCTTGTCGCCATACTCTTCAATCTTGGCGGCCGGAAGGCGACCGATCATGGCGTAGCAGACGAGATCAGGCATATCTCATCCGAGTTCAAATCAATCCCCGTCGTTATCCTGGCCGACAACGAAGACCTTGCACAGATACTGACGGCTCTCGAATGCGGCGCACGCGGCTACATTCCGACTTCGGTAGGGATCGACGTCTGCGTCGAGGCAATCAACCTCGCGGCAGTTGGAGGTATCTTCGTCCCGGCGAGCAGCGTCCTATCAATGCGGCATCTGATAGATCCAGGCAGTTGCGACAGGCAACCCTTGGCGGGATTGTTCACGCTCAGGCAGGCCGAGGTCGCGCAAGCGCTCCTGCACGGCAAGGCGAACAAGATCATCGCCTACGAGCTGAACCTGCGCGAAAGCACCGTGAAGGTCCACATCCGAAATATCATGAAGAAGCTGAAGGCGGCCAACCGCACCGAGGTCGCCTGCAAGGTCAAGGATC
>NZ_RZOI01001164.1:0-1092 GCF_004022645.1 Mesorhizobium sp. M4A.F.Ca.ET.020.02.1.1
GCTGCATGCCGAGCGCCTCGGCCAGCGAGTTCATGGTGGTGGCGGTGCCCATGGTGTTGCAGTAGCCGGTCGACGGCGCCGAGGAGGCGACGATGTCCATGAACTCGTCATAGTTGATCTCGCCGGCCGACAGCCGCTGGCGCGACTCCCAGACGATGGTGCCGGAGCCGGTGCGCTTGCCCTTGTGCCAGCCATTCAGCATCGGGCCGACCGACAGCGCGATGGCCGGGATGTTGACGGTGGCGGCGGCCATCAGCAGCGCCGGCGTTGTCTTGTCGCAGCCGATGGTCAGCACGACGCCGTCTAGCGGATAGCCGTAGAGCACTTCGACAAGGCCGAGATAGGCAAGGTTGCGGTCGAGCGCGGCGGTCGGGCGCTTGCCGGTCTCCTGGATCGGATGGCATGGGAACTCGAAGGGGATGCCGCCCATCGAGACGATGCCCTCGCGCACGCGCTTGGCAAGCTCGAGATGATGCCGGTTGCAGGGTGACAGATCCGAGCCGGTCTGGGCGATGCCGATCAGCGGCTTGCCTGACATGAGTTCGGCGCGCGTCAGCCCGTAGTTCAGGTAGCGCTCGAGATAGAGCGCCGTCATGCCCGGATTGTCGGGATTGTCGAACCACTCCTGCGAGCGAAATTTTTTCTTCTTGGTGGGGGCGCCGGCCATCGTGGTCTCCGTATTTGTATGACAAATCGATATGACAATGCGCGGATGCAGGCAAGGGGCACGCGCCATCCGAACCCGCACTTTGGTGCGATAGACATAAGTCTGCCCCTGCGCTAGGGCTTCCGGGCAGTCTTTCCGGGAGGTTCTTGATGGCTTTGGTGATCGAAGGCGAGGAACGGATTGCCGCACCCCTGCAAAAAGTATGGGAAGCGCTGAACGACCCGGACATTCTGAGGGGCAGCATCCCCGGCTGCCAGAGCCTGGAAAAGAAATCCGACACCGAAATGGCGGCAACCGTCGTGCTGAAGATCGGGCCGATCAAGGCGACATTCAACGGCGAGGTCGTGCTCAAGAACCTCAAGCCTCCGCATTCCTACACCATCCAGGGCGAAGGCAAGGGCGGCATTGCCGGCTTCGCCAAGGGC
>NZ_RZOI01001165.1:0-1092 GCF_004022645.1 Mesorhizobium sp. M4A.F.Ca.ET.020.02.1.1
GTCAACATCTTCTACACCGCGCCGACGGCGCTGCGCGCCCTGATGGGCGCCGGCGATGCCCATGTGACGAAGACCTCGCGCAAGTCGCTGCGCGTGCTGGGCTCGGTCGGCGAGCCGATCAACCCCGAGGCCTGGGAGTGGTATTTCAACCTCGTCGGCAACGGCAAGGTTCCGATCGTCGATACCTGGTGGCAGACCGAGACCGGCGGCATCCTGATCACGCCGCTGCCCGGCGCCACAAACCTCAAGGCCGGCTCGGCGACGCGGCCCTTCTTCGGCGTCAAGCCGCAACTGGTCGACGGCGACGGCAAGGTGCTGGAAGGCGCGGCCGACGGCAATCTCTGCATCACCGATTCCTGGCCTGGCCAGATGCGCACCGTCTATGGCGATCACGATCGCTTCGTGCAGACCTATTTCTCGACCTACAAGGGCAAATACTTCACCGGTGACGGCTGCCGCCGTGACGACGACGGCTATTACTGGATCACCGGCCGCGTCGATGACGTCCTCAACGTGTCCGGCCACCGCATGGGCACCGCGGAAGTGGAATCGGCGCTGGTCAGCCACGACAAGGTTTCGGAAGCCGCCGTCGTCGGCTACCCGCACGACATCAAGGGCCAGGGCATCTACTGCTATGTCACGCTGATGGCCGGCGAGGCAGCGAGCGACGGGCTGCGCAAGGAGCTTGTCGACCATGTCCGTAAGGAGATCGGCGCCATCGCCACGCCCGACAAGATCCAGTTCGCGCCGGGCCTGCCCAAGACCCGCTCGGGCAAGATCATGCGCCGCATCCTGCGCAAGATCGCCGAGGACGATTTCGGCGCGCTCGGCGACACCTCGACGCTGGCCGACCCGGCCGTCGTCGACGACCTCGTCGCCAACCGGCAAAACAAGAGGAGCTGATGGCCGACGCGGCGGCACGGGGCACGGTTAGCCAGCTCTGGCGCTATCCGGCGAGCTCGCTCGCCGGCGAGCGCCAGCATGCGATCGAGGTCGGAAGCCGCACCGTCGATGGCGATCGGCTGTTCGGCCTCGTCGATGCGACCAGCGGCGAGATCGCCCGGCCCGACCGGGAGGCGAAATGGCACAAGG
>NZ_RZOI01001166.1:0-1092 GCF_004022645.1 Mesorhizobium sp. M4A.F.Ca.ET.020.02.1.1
GGGCAGGCTCGCCCGGCTGAGCGGCGCGCCGACGCGGGGGTGGCTGACGAACGGGCGCAGGCGCTCGGGCACAGCGATGGCGATCTTGGCGATCAGGTCGCGCGCCGCGCCCGCCAGCACCGCATCGCCCTTGTCGGCCACCCATTGCGCGCCGAGCACGGCCGCCTCAAGCTCGTCCGGGGTCAACATCAGCGGCGGCATGTCGTAGTCGCGGTCCAGCACGTAGCCGACGCCGGCTTCGCCCCGGATCGGCACGCGCTGGCCGATGAGGTCGGCGATGTCGCGATAGACCGAACGGCGCGAGGTCTCGAGCTCCTCGGCGATCCGGCTGGCGGTGATCGGGTCGGTCGAGCGTCGCAGGATCTGGATGATCTGGAACAGTCTGTCGGCGCGGCGCAAGGCATGTCTCCTGCTGCCACTATGCTGGCAACAGGCCTGGTCCACAAGTCGGCACAGGGCGCCTCAACAGGCGCTGGCACCGACGGAGAAGACTCCGCGGCTATCCGATGGAGAAAACTCATGAATTTCGTTTCGACCCGCATCATCACCGCCGACGTCAGGCGGCTGGTCGCCTTCTATGAGGAGGTGACCGGCACCCTGCTGACGCTTTACACCGACGATTTCGCCGAGCTGACCACCGAGGCCGGCACGCTCGCCATCGGCAGCACGCGTACGCTGCAGCTCTTCGGTGGCGACCATGTCGCGCGACCGGCGGCCAACCAGACGGCGATCATCGAGTTCCGCGTCGCCGATGTCGACGCCGACTACCGGCGGCTTGCCGACCGCATCGCCGGCTCACTGGTGCAGGCGCCGACCACCATGCCCTGGGGCAACCGCTCGCTGCTGTTCCGCGACCCCGACGGCAACCTCGTCAATTTCTTCACGCCGGTGACCGCCGAGGCGATCCGGAAGTTCGAGAGGTGAGGGGGCCGAGGCGCGACGCTCGCGGTGGGCGCAACCCTTGGCCCCTCCGGCGCCCGCCTGTACAATCGTGAGATGAATGCAGGGAAGGGAGGCGCGTGATGCGGCTTGGTCGCAATCTCTATCATTTGACGATTGGGGCCTTCATCGCCGTCCTGGCGCTTTGGCCGC
>NZ_RZOI01001167.1:0-1087 GCF_004022645.1 Mesorhizobium sp. M4A.F.Ca.ET.020.02.1.1
AGGCAAGGGCTTTCGATGGCGGCAGAAGGCGATCTGGCCTGGACCACCTGCACGACGATCCCGTTCATCCATTTCAACTGCGTGAAGAATCTCGGCGTCGACGGCCCGGCCACCGAAAGTCAGCTCGACACGCTTCTGGCGCATTACCGCGCTGCCGGCATCTCGCGGCCCTGGTTTTATGTCAATCCGCACACCGAACCTTCCCGGCTCAGATGCTGGCTCGAAGCGCGCGGCCTGCAGCGCCAGGGCGGCTGGGAGCGGATCTATCGCGAGGCAACACCGCTGCCGCCCGAACCGCTGTTCCCGGCCGATGGGCTCTCGGTCGAGCGGGTGACGCAAGCAACGGCTGCCGAATGGGCCGGCTTCATCGATCGCCAGTACAGGCTGCCGACTTCACCCTGGCTGCTGGCGCTGGTCGGCCGCAACGGCTGGCATCATTACATGCTGAAGCGGGACGGCGCGGTGGCGGCGGTGCGCTCGCTGTTCATCGGCGCCGACGGCGCGGCCTGGAGCGGCATCGACGCGCCGGTGCCCGGCATCACGGCGCCGAGCTTCGATCTCGACGCAGTGCTTGGCGAAGCGCTGGTCCGCGACGGCCTGGCGGCCGGCGCGAAACTGTTCGTCGCCGACATCGAGGCGCCGCATGAGGAGCGCGACGGACCCGCCTATCGCAACTATGCCCGCCTTGGCTTCCGGATCGCATATTTCCGCAGCCATTACAGCTATTTGCCGGCTGCCTCGAATTAAGCAGCTAGGCTTGTTTCCGGACGGAAGACCGCTTCACACTCTTGCTGGAATTGCTTTAGACCCGCAGCCATTGCCGGAAGCAGTTCTTGGCGACCATGTGGGCCGGCGGCACCATCGGCTGGCCGGCGCGCATGTCGTCAGCCGCGCTGCCGCGAGCCCTCTCGAGCAGGGTGCGAAGCTCGGCTGGCTGCACGCGGTCGCGCTCCATCACGAGCCGGACCATCGGGTCGTTCAAAAGCTCGTCCAGGGTGTTGATGCTCTCGCTCATCCGTCGCCTCCTCGAATGCCGGCCCGCGCACGATAGATAGGCAGCCAATGATGGCCCGCCAATGACGCTTTG
>NZ_RZOI01001168.1:0-1086 GCF_004022645.1 Mesorhizobium sp. M4A.F.Ca.ET.020.02.1.1
TCCTGACAGGCTAGCCTAGAACTTGTGGGCCAATGATCTCAGACGTTTCTTAGCCATGCCGCAGTTTTGGTGGGTCAATCATAATCAAACGGCCCGCCAGGAGATCGAGGGCCAGTATCTCTGGTCTCCAAAAACTGAAAGCAACGGCGCGCGCAGCGAATTTTATAACAATATGCGTCGGGCCTCGCCTGGCGATTTCGTCTTGTCCTTTTTCGATCAAGCTATTCGCTATGTCGGCGAGTTACCGAATTCGCATTCACCGCGCCCAAGCCGGCAGAATTCAAGGAAGCTGGGTCCTACTGGAACAAAGAGGGGTGGCTTCTTCCTGTGTTCTGGACGCGGCTTGAGCCATCTATACGCCCAAAGGCATTGATAGGTGTGCTGGGGCCGCTGCTGCCTAGTAAGTACTCACCGATTAGTCCGACGTCCGGGTCAGGCAATCAAAAAGCGTATCTCGCAAATATTTCGTCGGTGGTGTTTCAAACAATCGTCACCGACGCAGTTTTCGATCGCGCCGCTCTGGAGCGGGGTGGTGCCAATAGCCTGACTTTCGAAATCGTCAATGAACAGCTCGAAGATGCTGTCGAGCGGCAGATCAAAGATGATCGAAGCCTTGACGATACCGTCAAGAAGAGCGTCATTCTCGCTCGTCGCGGACAAGGGAAGTTTCGGGCCAACGTTGAGACGGTAGAGCGCTCGTGTCGCCTTACAGGAGTGACGAACCCGTCACTGCTGATCGCGAGCCATATCAAGCCATGGCGATTATGCACTTCAGCACAAGAACGACTCGATGGCATGAACGGATTGCTTCTAACGCCCGATGCCGATCATTTGTTCGATCGCGGCTTCATCAGCTTCGATGATGGCGGTGAAGTTCTGGTTTCACCGCGCGTCGATCGAACGGATTTGCAGCGGCTCGGTTTTGATCAACTGGCAATGCAGCGGTTCGGCTTCGCTGAAGCGCCGGCGACCTGGCATGTTGGGGCGTTCACGGCGCAACAGCAAAGCTATTTGGCTCATCATCGGACCGAGGTATTCGTTTGTTGATAGATCCTACTTGCCTCCCTCCGGCGCCCCCTCCCACCC
>NZ_RZOI01001169.1:0-1082 GCF_004022645.1 Mesorhizobium sp. M4A.F.Ca.ET.020.02.1.1
CCGCAAGACATTGCTGGAGCACGCAACGGATACCGGTGCCGGGTTCGTCCTCGTCGTACCGCCCATCGTCGTCGGCGCCGGCTGGTTCCTGCTTTTGCGTACGGTCAGCGACGTCTTTGCCCTCGCCCCGGTGATGGTCGTCGCAGTCAACGCGGTGATGGCGATGCCCTTTGCCATCCGCGCGATCCGCCCCGCCTACGATGCAGCAAGCGAGCGCCACGAGAGGCTCTGCCTGCTGCTCGGCATATCAGGCTGGAACCGGCTCAGCCTGGTCGACTGGCCGTCGCTCAGGCGGCCGCTCGCAACCGGCTTCGCCTTCGCCATGGCCCTGTCGCTCGGCGATCTCGGCGTAATCGCGCTGTTCGGCAGCGATTCCGTGCAGACCTTGCCCTATCTTCTGCTGGCGCGCATGGGCAGCTATCGCACCGCCGACGCCGCCGGCCTTGCCTTGCTGCTCGGTCTCGTCTGCCTGGCGCTGGTGCTTGCCGCCGATCGCCTCGGGCAAGGAGAGAAATCATGACGCCGGCGAAGGAAGTCGGGGCGAAAGGCGCGGCCGTCCGGCTCGAGGACGTTTCGTTCAGCTATGGCGAAGCGCCGTTCCGTTTCGACGTCGGGTTCGCCGCCTCGAAGATCACCGCCATCATGGGGCCGAGCGGTTCGGGAAAGTCGACGCTGCTCAACCTGGTGGCTGGTTTCGAGATGCCAGGATCCGGCCGCGTGCTGATCGACGGTGGCGATGTCAGCGCCGCGCCGCCTTCGGTGAGGCCGGTCTCGATGGTGTTCCAGGAGAACAATCTGTTCGCCCATCTTTCGGTGGAGCGGAATGTCGGGCTCGGCCGCTCGCCGTCGCTCAGCCTCACTGATGCCGACCATGCGGCAATTGCCGATGCGCTGGCGCGTGTCGGCCTTGCGGGCAAGGAGAGGCGCCTGCCACGCGAGCTTTCCGGCGGCGAGCGGCAGCGCGTCGCGCTGGCGCGCGTGCTGGTGCGCGACCGGCCGGTGCTCTTGCTCGACGAGCCGTTCGCCTCGCTCGGACCGGCGCTGCGCGACGACATGCTCGATTTGCTGGCCAGTGTCCATAC
>NZ_RZOI01000116.1:0-11394 GCF_004022645.1 Mesorhizobium sp. M4A.F.Ca.ET.020.02.1.1
GTTATATACTTCTTCAATAGATCGCTTTCGCGTCGTTCAACGAGGTGCCAATAGGGTTGAATTGTGGCTCTCATTGTTTTTTCAAACACGAGGCACTTGTCCTTCTCCACCTGCTGCTCCGTCTTGTCGAGCATTTTCGACACTAAGGCCGTGCAAGCCTTCCGTGTCCAAATCTGGAAAAGGCAACTGCTCCGCAGCGTTGGCGAATTGCGAAGTCAGCAAAGTTGTCGCAAGAAAAAGGATTCGCACCATGCCCACCTGTATGCCCTCCGTAGATCGCACCCAGCTTGGAGTGAGGAAGCAATAGTGTCAAAAGGGAAAATATCCAAGAAGCGATATCCCTGGAGGTTGCTAGCGCAACGCGTCTGACCCATTGGTGCGGATCAAGTCCATCACAGTTCTCCTTTCATTGCGGTTGTGCGCCAAGGCAAGGATATCGTGCAAAAGGCACTCCCTTGCTACCATCCCCACCTTGGTGTAATCGCTCCACGTCACTCAAACGTCTCGAAAGGAGGGCTGCGTGTTTATCGATCACCATCGTCAGCGTGGCCCGATTTCTGCCCTGCGAGCTTGCTTGCAGGGCTGACCAGGACGGTCCGGGAACTTCCCGCTTCGATTTTTGGTCTGCCCTTCGTGGTGCCGCTGAGCTTGGCCTGATGGCCGGTCCGCGCACCGTCAAAGTGCATCAGCCGGACACCGGCAAGACCAGAGAAATCGACATGGCCCTGATCAGCCTCAAATCGCTCGGCGTCACCATGAGTGCGCCGCTCTTCTCCAACCTCGACCTCAGCATCGGCGCGGGCGACCGGCTCGGCATCGTCGCCGCCAACGGCCGCGGCAAATCCACTTTGCTCAAATGCCTGACCGGCGAAATGGAGGCCACCTCCGGCGACATCACCCGCACGCGCGGCCTGCGTGTCGGCCATGTCGAGCAATCCGTCCCCGACACGCTTCTCGACCGCAGCTTCCATCAGGTGGTGGCCGATGCCTTGTCGCCCGAGCAGGCCGATAGCGAGTTGTGGCGGGTAGACATCGTTCTTGATTCCCTCGACGTGCCGGAAGAGATGCGCGGCCGGCCGATGCGCGCGCTCAGCGGCGGCTGGCAAAGGCTGGCGCTGATCGCCCGCGTCTGGGTCACCGATCCGGACGTGCTTCTGCTCGACGAGCCGACCAACCATCTCGACCTGGCGAAAATCGGCCAGCTGGAAAACTGGCTCATCGGACTGCCGCGCGAGGTGCCGGTGGTGATTGCCAGCCACGACCGCGCCTTCCTCGATGCCACCACCAACCGCACGCTGTTCCTGCGCCCGGAGCAGTCGCGGGTGTTCCCGCTGCCCTATTCGCGGGCGCGCGAGGCGCTCGATGAGGTCGATGCCTCGACGGCGCGCAAGTTCGAGCGCGACATGAAGGTCGCCCAGCAACTCCGCCGCCAGGCGGCCAAGCTCAACAACATCGGCATCAATTCGGGCAGCGACCTGCTAACCGTCAAGACCAAGCAGCTCAACCAGCGGGCGGAGAAGCTGGAAGACGCGGCCCAGCCGGCGCATCGCGAGCGCTCGGCGGGCGCGCTCAGGCTCGCCAACAGCGGCACGCACGCCAAGGTCTTGATCACGCTCGACGACGTGGCCGTGGAAACGCCCGACGGCACGCTGCTGTTCCGGACCGGCAAGCGCCACATCTGCCAGGGCGACCGCATCGTGCTGCTCGGCCGCAACGGCGTCGGCAAGTCGCGCTTCGTCACCCTGCTCCGCAACGCCGTCACCGAGCCGGAAAGCGCGCGCAACGTGAAGGTGACGCCGTCGACGGTACTCGGCTACAGCGACCAGGCTCTGTCGGGCATGAGCGGCGACGACACGCCGCTGGCGATGGTGACGCGCAGATTCGACATCGGCGAGCAGCGCGCCCGCTCGCTGCTCGCCGGCGCCGGCGTCGCAATTGACATGCAGGCGCGCCGGATCGGGCTCTTGTCGGGCGGGCAGAAGGCGCGGCTGGTGATGCTGGCGCTCAGGCTTGCCAATCCCAATTTCTACCTGCTCGACGAGCCTACCAACCACCTCGACATCGATGGCCAAGAAGCCTTGGAAACGGAACTGCTAGCGCATCAGGCGAGCTGCGTTCTCGCCTCGCACGACCGCGCCTTCATCCGCGCCGTCGGCAACCGCTTCTGGCCGATCGAGAAGCGGCGGCTGACCGAGGTCGACGACCCCGAGGATTTTTTCCGAGCGGCCGCCGAAACGGGCGGTTGAGGTAGCTCGACAAAAAAGTCCCGACGACCTGTCGGATCGCCGGGATGCGCCACGTCCTTGGGATGCCGACACGATAATGCCGGCATCAACCAGGGAGAATTCATCATGTCGGTCCTGTCATCCATCGGTCGCATCGCAACCCGGTACGCGGCGGCGCGCGCCCGCTACCGCAGCGAGCGTATCTTGCTTTCGCTGCCTGCCGAACTGCGCAAGGGCATCGGCGTTCCGGAAATCTTCGACGTGCAGAACAGCCGTCGCGCCCGCGCGGCAACCTGCTCGGCCAGGGTGATTTGACGGGCGACCAGCCCGGCGCGGTTTCGGCGGTTCTAAAAAAATCCGAGACCCGTGTAGGATCGCGGCCGCCTCGTTCGTCCTGTGGTTCGCAAGGTCAGACCAAAACGCAAAGAGGAGCAAGCTATGACCGACCAGACCCCCGTTCAGCCGGCAGCGAAAGTGCTCGGCGGATTGACCCCCTATCTGCAGCTCGACGGCGCCTTCAAGGCTGCCGAATTCTACAAGAAGGCTTTTGGCGCCGAGCAGGTGTTCTTCTATCCGCCGGATGAGCAGGGCCGCACCATGCACATCCATCTCCACATCAACGGCTCGACGCTGATGATCTCCGACTTCTATCCCGAGCACGGCATGTCGCCCGTGAAGCCGCAGGGCTACACGATGCAGCTCCATCTCGGCAGCGACGACATCGAGGCCTGGTGGAAGCGCGCCGTCGACGCCGGCTGCGAGGTCGTCATGCCGCTGCAGGTGATGTTCTGGGGCGACCAGTGGGGCAACATGCGCGATCCGTTCGGTGTCGAATGGGCGATGAACGCGCCTGTCAAGAAGGCATAGGAGAAGCACGATGTCCTATGTCGATGGTTTCGTTCTCGCCGTCCCCAAGGCAAATCTCGACGCCTACAAGAAGATGGCTGGGCAAGCAGGCGCCATCTGGATGGAGTACGGCGCGCTTTCCTATGTCGAATGCATCGGCGACGACGTGCCCTATGGCGAGCTCACCTCGTTCCCGCGCGCCGTGCAGGCCAAGGATGACGAGGTCGTCGTCTTTGCATGGGTTGTCTACGAGTCGCGAAAACGGCGCGACGAAGTGATGGCGAAGATAATGGTCGACGAGCGGCTGAAGGCCGATTGGCCGACAATGCCGTTCGACGGCAAGCGCATGATCTTTGGCGGCTTCCAGACGTTCATCGAGCTTTGAGCCATCGCTTCGTCATACTATGGCGGAGCAAGGAGCGAAGCGACGCGGCGCAGACCATAGTATCCATGCCGTGACCTAAAGGCGCTGCAACGGTGCAGAATTCTGCTCCGCTGCATCCTTCGATCGAGGTCACGGAATGGATCCTAGGGTCTTCGCGACGGAGCTGTGCTCCTGCTTCGCCCTAGGATGACGAAGCTGAGATGCTTCGGCCGGTGACCAGCACGCTACGCCAGCCTGTCCAGCAGCGGCTTCAGCCTGTCCCCATAACGCTTCCACAGGTCGACCGAGCCCTGATACATCGGCTGGCGCACCTGCGCGGCCGAGGCCGTGCGCACCGGACGGTCAGTCTCGTGGAAGGACAGCACCTTGTCGTCCCAGGGCAGGCCGAGATGCGCCATCAGTGCCCGCGTCTGCCCTTCCTGGTCGGCAACGAAATCTTCATAGCGCACATCGTGCACGACGCCGGGCAGCACGTTGCGCCAATGCGCCATGATGTCAGTGTAGAGATTGTGGAAGTCGGCGAGCTCGCCGAGATCATAGCCGTAGCGGTGGCTGTCGCCGCGGAAATGCACCTTGTAGATCGACAGGCAGGTCGCCGCCGCGTCGCGCGCGCAATGGATGATCTTCGCATGCGGCAGCATCAGATGGATGAAGCCGACCAGCAGGAAGTTGCCGGGCATCTTGTCGGTGACATGCCTGAAGCCCGAATAGCGGGCATGCAGCATGTCGAGATAGGCCTCGCCGGCCTCGGCAAAGGCCTTGTCGGGCATGTCGGCGATGCCTTGCGGAAAGCCGCCCTTCATGGTGAGCGGGAACTGCTTGCCGACCGCTGTCTTCAGGATGCTGAGCTCGCCCGCGCCATAGACCTGCGGATGGCTGGCGATGATCTGCTCGACCAGCGTGGTGCCGGAACGCGGCATGCCAACGACGAAGATCGGCGTGTCGTCGGCGATCGAACTTGGCTTGTGCTTTTCGAAGAACGCCTTGTCGAAGGTCGCCTTCATCGCCTCGAATTCGTCGCGCGTCCTCGCCGGGTCGTACTCGATGCCAGTGCGGCGGATGGCGTTGCCCTCGGCGAAATAGTCGAAGGCGCGGGGATAGTCCTTGAGGTCGTCATTGGCCTTGCCGAGGCCGAAGGAGAGCTGCATGCGCGCCAGGCTTCCCTGCGGCGCCTTGGCGTGCTGCGCCTCCATGCCGGCGAGTTCGGCGTCGCGCTCGGTCTGCCGCTTGACCTGGGTCAGCAGCAGCCAGGCCCTTGCCATGGCGGGATCGATCGCCAGCGCCTGCCGGGCAAGGCTGGAGGCCTCATCCAGCTTGCCCTTCTCCATCATCCCGACGCCCAGCCCGTATAGCAAGTCGGCGTCCTTCGGCCGGATCGTCAGCGCCTCGCGGAACACCGCGATCGCCTCGTCCAGCCGTCCCGCCTCCTGCAGCGTCTCGGCAAGGCCGATGCGGGCGCGCACATGAAACGGGTTGCGCCCGATAGTGCCGCGATAGATGTCTTCGGCGCCCTCGAACTGGCCGAGTTGCTTCAGTGCCGAGCCGAGATTGTCGCGCGCCGCCAACTGGTCCGGCCGCAACGTCACCGCCTTGCGGAAATAATCGACGGCGGCCGCGACGCGGCCGAGGTCGCGCAGCACGGTGCCGAGATTGTTGAGGAAATCGGGATTACCGGGCTGCAGACGCACCGACTGCTCGATCAGCGCCAGCCCGTCGGCGCTGCGTCCGGTCTGGTGCAGCAACAGTCCCAGGAAATGCGCGGCGGCGGCATGGTTCGCCTTCTGCGCCAGCACCTGCCGGTACAGGATCTCCGCCTCTTGCCGGCGGCCGGCCTGATGCAGTTGCAGCGCCTGCTGCACGCGCTGATCGAGCCCCAGCGTCTGCCCGCCAGGGCCGGAAACCGCGCCTCGTCTTGGATCTCTGGTGATGGGAAACCTGCCGTGTTTGTCCGCTTGCCGGACCTAAGCCATGCGGCCGGCAGTTTCAAGACGCATCGGCTTCGCCGGTCACTGATGAAATTGCCCATCTCCTTGGCAAAGGGAGTCAGGCAGGACCTCGCCGCCCGGGACGGCGGGGTTCTATGTTCTCAGCACGGACCGTCGTCGATGATGCGATAGTCCGCCGCGCGGGCCTCGCAGGCATTCGGGAAAGTGCGCAGTTGCCCGCCTCGACGGGCACAGACCGGAGCGTATTCGCGGGTGCAGAATGTCGGCTCGTCGCCACCGCCGCCGTCGCGGCATGGGCCATCGCGCACGATGCGGTATCCGGCCCGATCGGCAAGGCAGGCATTGGCGAAGGTCTGGCGGTCGCCGCCGCGGCGGGCGCAGACCGGCTCATACTCCCTGGTGCAGAATTGCGGCTCCGGCCTTGGCGGCCGCGGGCGCGGTCCCGGTCCTTCGTCCACCACCACCGTGCATGCCGCAAGCAGTGCCGACAGGAACAGGAGAGCAAAGCCCTGTCGCGAGAAAAGCGTCGTAAGGAATTTCATCAATGCCTCCCGGCGCACGACCCCGAAGATCACGCGCAAAATCATAGTGCAATGGACCCGCTCCCGCGCAAAACACGCTTGCCGATCCTCGCCATTCCTCTGACAAATGCAACCCCCGTTTGCGGACGACATGGCGCTGCCGCTGGCGCCATTCGGCTGTCCGCGAGGGGCCGCTGGCCCATGCGTGGCCCGGCTCTGGCCGATGACCGGGCATGGCGCCGGGTCTATCGAAGTGCTGCGTCGGCGCGCTCATCGGGCCCACCCGCGGCGCTGTCTTGCAACCATCACGTTTCCGTGCGATAAATTCCGTGTTCGGGCATTTGCGACCCGGAGAGCGGAACGTTTTGGACGACCTTTCCCCGATAATGTGAATCTCTGACGGCCCCGTTTTTCGGCGGGGGGTTTGACCATGCGCCAATGCATGACTGCCGAAGCAACCACCGGGACATGCCCAAGGCGCCAGCGGCGGGCAAACCATATTAAGACTGACACGGGTGAGAGGAGTTTCCCCCAATGGCCCAGACCGGCACCGTAAAGTTCTTCAACGCCACCAAAGGCTTCGGCTTCATCACGCCTGACGGCGGCGCCAAGGATGTGTTCGTCCACATCTCGGCGATCGAGGCTTCGGGCCTGCGCACGCTGGTCGATGGCCAGAAGGTCACCTTCGACGTCGAGCCCGACCGCATGGGCAAGGGTCCGAAGGCGGTCAATCTCCGCGCCGCCTGATCGATTGGCCTAAGCATCGGCCTGCGCGGAGGAGCGACGGGCGCTGCAAAGGTCGTGAACCGGCTTCCGAGCCGTAGCTGAATTCTCCTAGGCGCGACGGGCCACCGTCGCGCCTTTTCCATGCCTGACGCAAGACATCCGAAGGGTGCCGCGCATTTGAGCTAACAGCCTGCATCAAAACAATAATTCAAATCGCGGCGCGCAAAGCGCGGCGGACGCAACACGCTCTCGAAATGCCTGCCATGCGGCGCAAAAACTTTCTCTTGCCGATAGCGCTAAAATAAAGGACAAATTTCCACTCGGGCATTTGCCGGCCCGAGACTGACTTTATGGGATCAAAGGAGCTTCCCATGCCGCAGACCGGCACCGTCAAGTTCTTCAATCATGCCAAAGGCTTCGGCTTCATCACGCCGGACGATGGCGCGAAGGATGTCTTCGTCCATATTTCGGCCGTGCAGGCGTCGGGTCTTCCCGGTCTTGAGGATGGGCAGAAAGTGACATTCGACACCGAGCCGGACAAGCGCGGCAAGGGTCCGAAGGCCGTCAACCTGTCGATCGGCTAAGCCGGTTCAGGACAGACCTGGCGGAGACTGATGAGGCGGGTCCGCTCTCGCCGGGTCTATGGTTTTGCGCAAGCAATCGAAATGTCAGGCCGGATTTCGTTCAGCCTCCGTTCAGCCACGGTCTCTTATTAACCTTTGCTAAAGCCGGTCCGCATCCCCCCGAAAATACACGGGCCGGCGCGAAGGAGACCGAAATGAACCGAATTCTCAAGACCGCCATTCTGTCCACGGGCATCGCCGCGACCATATTGGCCACCTTGCCGGCGGCCAATGCCGATGACTGGCGCTGGCGCCGTCACCATCACAACCACAACGACGCCCTCGCCGCCGGCGTCGTCGGCCTTGCTGCCGGCGCCCTGATCGCCGGCGCGTTGAGCAACCCGCAGCCTCGCTACAACAGCTATTACGAGCCGGGCTACGACGACTATGACTACCGCTATGTGCAGCCGGCTCCGGTTCGCCGCTATTATGCGCAGCCGCGCGTCGTCTATGCCGACCGCTATGCGGAACCGTGGACCCGTGCCTGGTACGAATATTGCTCGGACCGCTATCGCACCTTCAATTCCCGCACCGGTACCTTCACCGGCAATGATGGCGAGCAGCACTTCTGCGTCGCCAACTGAGGCTTCCCTGCCCCTAACAAGAAAGCGCTGACCGCAAGGCCAGCGCTTTTTGTTTGGGGCTCCTTTAGGCGCTCACCCAGGGTGTGTTGAGATTCAGGTCAGGCCGAGCCGAGAGCGATGGGTTCCGAGAACCGGAGCGGAGCGTACTCAAAGTACGTGAGCACCGGAAGCGCAGGAACCCACCGCTCGCAGGCCGGCCTCACCTGAATATCGACACACCCTAGGTCAGGAACGGATTGGTGCGGCGCTCCTCGCCGAAGCGGCCTCCGGGGCCGTGGCCGCAGATGAAGCCAATGTCGTCGCCGAGCGGCAAGAGCTTTTCCTTGATCGAGGCGATCAGCGCGGCGTGGTCACCGCCGGGCAGGTCGGTGCGCCCGACCGAGCCGCGAAACAGCACGTCGCCGACATGGGCGAACTTCGCCGCGCGATTATAGTAGACGACATGGCCCGGCGCGTGCCCGGGGCAATGCAGGACCTCGAACACGTGGTTTCCGAACGACACGGTCTCGCCTTCGGTGAGAAACCGGTCGGGCACGCAGTTGCGCACCGCGTCGGTGACGCCGAAGCGCTTGGCCTGGTTCTCGAGGTTGGCGAGCAGCGGCCGGTCGGCCTCGTGCGGGCCGATGATGTCGACGCCGAGCGCCTCCTTCAACTCCATCGCGCCGCCGGCATGGTCGATATGGCCATGCGTGATCCAGATCGCGCCGGCCCTGATGTCATTGTCCTTCAGCACCGACAGCACCTTGTCGATGTCGCCGCCGGGATCGACGACCACACCTTGTCTGTCGTCCATGTCGAAGAGAATCGTGCAGTTCTGCTGGAAGGGCGTGACCGGCACGATGCCGGCATTGAGCTGACCCATGATTGTCCTTTCGCTGTGTCTTCCCCGATGTAGAGAGACTGACGAACGGCGTCCACCGCTTGCCAAACGAAAATGGGCGGCCGCAGCCGCCCACGCGAAACCCGGGGATTTCGGGCCTTTACTTCTTCATCGCGTTCAGGACCGCGCCGATGATGCCGGTCAGGATGGCGCCGCCGCCGGCACCGCCGAGGATGTTCTTCAGGTCAATCGCACTTCCGATTCCACCCGCCGCGGCTGCCGGGTCGACAGCGCCACCGCCGAGCAGGCTGCCGAGGATGGCCGCGCCGCCGACGCCGCCGATCGCGCCACCGAGGATTTTGGTTAGCTGTCCCATCGCCGCCTGCTTCAGCGCAACGCCTACTGCCTGACCACCGATAACACCCGCAATCACCTGCACAATGATCGCAACGAGCGTGTTCGTATCCATGTTAACAGTCCCTCCATAACTGCCAGCCTCCTCGGGCCGACGTCATCATGAGACGCTGAATTGGATGAAAGTCAAATGCACCGAGGCTTAAATAAAAGGGGCGGCCAGAAAACCGCCCCTGTAAGACAAAAAAGCTGTGACTTATCGCTATTCTGCGGCGATAGCATGCTTTGGTTGCACTGCAGCAGAATAATCATTCATCAATGTCTTGGCGATTTCGCCAACCTCGAATCGGTATGGACCGATCTCCGAAACCGGCGTCACTTCAGCTGCCGTGCCGGTAAGGAAGCATTGTTCGAAGCCTTCGAGCTCTTCCGGCATGATGGCGCGCTCGATCACTTCCAGGCCGCGCTCCTTGGCGAGGCCGATGACCGTGCGGCGGGTGATGCCGTCGAGGAAGCAGTCGGGCTTCGGGGTGTGGATCTTGCCGTCCTTGACGAAGAAGATGTTGGCGCCGGTCGCCTCGGCGACCTGGCCGCGCCAGTCGAGCATCATGGCGTCGGCATAACCTTTTGCCTCGGCCGCGTGTTTGGAGAGTGTGCAGATCATGTAGAGGCCGGCGGCCTTCGAGTTGGACGGCGCGGTGCGTGGATCGGGCCGGCGCCATTCGGCGATGTCGAGGCGGATGCCCTTCAGTTTCTGCGCTGGATCGAAGTAGCTCGGCCACTGCCAGATGGCGATGGCGCAGTTGATGCGGTTGTTCTGCGCCGAAACCCCCATCTGCTCGCTGCCGCGCCAGGCGATCGGACGCACATAGGCGTCCTGGAATCCCTGCTTCTTCAAAAGCGTGCGGCAGGCGTCATCGAGCTCTGCGACCGTATAGGGGATCTTGAAGCCGAGCAGGCGCGCCGATTCATGCAGGCGCTCGGTGTGCTCGGTGAGCTTGAAGATCGCGCCGCCATAGGCGCGCTCACCCTCGAACACAGCACTGGCATAGTGCAGGCCATGGGTCAGCACATGAATCTTGGCGTCGGCCCACGCGACGAACTCGCCGTTCATCCAGATGAAGCCGTCCAGTTGGTCGAAAGGAACGGATGCCATGGAAACCTCCCGCGGGCGCAAACCCGCACATCGTTGTCGTATAGCCGCGGCACGCGGCCGGTGTCCGGAAGCGTAGGCGGATATCAAATGTATGGCAAACTCAGGAAGTTCCGGAAAAACGGGCTCCCCTTGCCTTTTCGTTCGCAATCCGCCGAAAAGCTTGTCAAAAATTACCATTGCCGGGAAATTACGTCAATAGTACTGACATAATTCCCGTTCGCATGGAGACGAGATGACGGATCAAAGCCACGCCGCCGGAAAACCGATCAGGACCGCGATCACCGACGAGGACGGCATCGACTTCGCCATCATCGAATTGCTTTTCTTTGCCTATCGCGACTTCACCTCCGATCCGGACCAGATACTGGCCGACTATGGCTTCGGCCGCGCCCATCACCGTGTCCTGCATTTCGTCAACCGCAGGCCGGGGCTGACGGTCGCCGAATTGCTCGACGTGCTCAAGATCACCAAGCAGAGCCTGGCGCGCGTGCTCAAGCAGTTGATCGACACCGACCATATCGTCCAGTTGCAGGGTCCGCGCGATCGCCGCCAGCGCGAACTTTACCCGACCGCCAAGGGCCGCGCCCTGGCATTGGCGCTGGCGCGGCCACAGTCACGCCGCATCCGTGCTGCATTGGAGGATTCCGGAGCCGCCGACCGCGCCTCGATCGAACGTTTCCTCGAAGCGATGGTCAATCCGGAACTAAGAGCGCAGATCGACATTGTGCCTGCGAAAATATCGGGGAAAAGCCATGGAGACCATTGAGAGGGTTGATCATCCGACAGCACCGGACGATGACGCGCCGCATCTGCTTGTGGTCGATGACGACACCCGTATCCGCAACCTGCTCAAGCAATACCTGTCCGAAAACGGCTTCCGCGTCACCGTCGCCGGCAATTCCGGCGAGGCCCGGCGCAAGCTTGCCGGCCTCGATTTCGACCTGCTCGTGCTTGACGTGATGATGCCGGGCGAAACCGGTGTCGACCTCACCAAGGCGCTGCGGGCGGAAAAGAACGTTCCGATCCTCATGCTGACGGCGCTCTCCGAGACCGACAGCCGCATCACCGGTTTGGAGGCTGGCGCCGACGACTACCTGCCGAAGCCATTCGACCCGCGCGAGCTGATCCTGCGCATCAACAACATCCTGCGCCGTGGCGGCCCGGTGGCGACTCCCAAGGTCGAGCAGCTGGTATTCGGCCCCTACACC
>NZ_RZOI01001170.1:0-1078 GCF_004022645.1 Mesorhizobium sp. M4A.F.Ca.ET.020.02.1.1
CGCAGCCGCTGCGACAGACCGTCGACGGCAGCCTCGCCATCGAGAAGGATGCCGGCAAGATGCGCTACGCGCTGACTGGCGCGATCACGCATGACTTCTTCGGCGACGCCAACCTTTCGGACGGCACCACGCTGTCGCAGAGGGACCGCGATTCGACGCTCTACAGCGCCACCTTGCGTACCGGCTACGAGGTTTCACCGGCCATCACGCCTTTTGTCGAGGTGGAGGCCGGGCGTCGGATCTATGATCTGCGCCTCGACAGCAACTTGTACGAACGCTCCTCGACCAGGCTCGGCGCGCGCGCCGGCCTCGAACTCGACATGGACGACAAGCTGTCGGGCGAATTCTCCGTCGGCTGGCTGCGCGAAGCGATCGATGACGACCGTCTGCCGGCCAACGCGGGACCGTACGTCAACGCCGATCTCAAATGGTCGCCCGAGCGCGGCACCATCGTCGGGCTCACGGGCAGGACCACCATCGAGAGCACGACGACGGCTGGGGAAAGTGGCGATGTCCTCTACTCGGGCCGGCTTACCGGTGAGCGGCGGATCCGCGCCAATCTGACGGCGAATTCAGCGCTTGGCCTCGACTGGCGCGACTATACCGGATCCGACGGCCATGACCTGATCTTGAGCGCCGAGGCCGGGCTGACATGGTGGCTCAACCGCTATGCCGGCCTCACCACAAGGGTCAGGACGGAGAAGTTGACCAGCAACCTGCCCGGCCGCGACTATGTCGCCAACAGCGTCTTCCTGGGGCTGAAGGTGCAGCGCTGAGGACGTGCCGGAATTCAGGCCAGGCCGGCCTGAATATCGATACGCCCTAGAATGCGGCGCCGCGCCGCGCCGACGGCTGCACCTCATCCAGCAGCGTGCGGATGACGCCGGCCATGCTGGCATTCATGTCGTTGCGCCACAGCGCGAAGGCGACATTGGCCTCGACGAAGCCTTCCGGCGAGCCGCAATCGAAGGTTCGGCCCCGGTAGTGGTAGCCGTAGAAGGGCTGCCGCTTCTCCAACCTCAGCATCGCGTCGGTGAGCTGGATCTCGTTGCCGGCGCCGCGTTCCTGGCCTTCGAGG
>NZ_RZOI01001171.1:0-1062 GCF_004022645.1 Mesorhizobium sp. M4A.F.Ca.ET.020.02.1.1
GCCGATGCAGATCTATTCGATGATCCGCTTCGGCATCACGCCGGAGATCAACGCGCTGGCGACCATCGTCATGGCGGTTTCGATCACCGCGCTGACCCTTTCGCAGCGGCTCAATCGTGGGGTTATCGGCCAATGAGCGAACCGCGCACGCTGCTTCGGATCGATCGCGTGTCGAAGAATTTCGGCCGCGTGAGAGCCGTCGACGGCATTTCGCTCGACATCCGCGAGAACGAATTCTTCGCCCTGCTCGGCCCCTCCGGCTGCGGCAAGACCACGCTGTTGCGCATGCTGGCCGGCTTCGAGACGCCGAGCGACGGCCAGATCCTGCTCGACGGGCGCGATATCGCCCGCACGCCGCCCAACAAGCGGCCGGTCAATCTGATGTTCCAGTCCTACGCGCTGTTTCCGCATATGAGCGTCAGGGCCAATGTCTCCTATGGGCTCGAAATGGAGCGCCTACCGGCGGCCGAAATCCGCAGCCGTGTCGACGCCATCCTGGCGACCACCGAGCTGGTGCCCTTCGCCGATCGCAAGCCTGAGCAATTGTCGGGCGGCCAGAAGCAGCGCGTCGCGCTCGCCCGGGCCTTGGTCAAGCGGCCGCGCCTGCTGTTGCTCGACGAGCCGCTCGGCGCGCTCGACAAAAAGCTGCGCGGCGCCATGCAGCTCGAATTGAAGCGCCTGCAGCACGAGGTCGGCATCACCTTCGTCATCGTCACCCACGACCAGGAGGAATCGCTGGTCATGGCCGACCGCATGGCGGTGCTGAAGGATGGCAGGCTGTTGCAATGCGATACGCCGCACGCGATCTACGAACATCCTTCCGACCGCTTCGTCGCCGACTTTATCGGCGTGATGAATTTTGTTCCCGGTCGTGCTGACGGCAACGGCGTCCAGGCGACGAATGGCACGAAGATCACCGGTAAGGTTTCGGCGACACTTTCGTCGGGCGCCTCGGCTGTCGCCGCTGTGCGGCCCGAACGTATCCGGCTGTTTCCGTCGCCCGACACCGCCAACCGCGTTGCCGGCACGGTCGAGGCGCTCGCCTATCAGGGTCTCGACCTG
>NZ_RZOI01001172.1:0-1062 GCF_004022645.1 Mesorhizobium sp. M4A.F.Ca.ET.020.02.1.1
GCTTGAGCGAGAAGAACTGCTGGGTGAGCCGCCAGTATTTGGTGGCGATCCTCAGCCGCCTGCCGTGGCGCTGGCGGAAGTCGGCGGCGACATCGTCGAGGTCGGCCATGGTCTCGACGTCGAGCCAGATGTCGGGCACCGCCACCACGACATCGGCATGGCCGAAGCCAAGACGGGCGACGATCTCGGCGCGCGCTTCCCAATCGGCCAGGTTTTCGCGCAAAAGGTCCTCGCCGGTGATGCCGAGGTCGACAGAGCCCTGGCCGATCTCGCCGGCGATTTCCGACGCGGAGAGAAACGCGACCTCGACGGCCTCCATGCCCTCGATGCGGGCGCGGTATTTGCGCTCGTCGCCGGGCAGGCTGACGGTGAGGCCGGCCTTGGCCAGCACCTCCAGCGCCTGCTCCTTCAACCGGCCTTTCGACGGGAGAGCGAGCGTTATCATTCGGCCTTCTCCCGCAGCGCCTCGATGCGGTCGAGCCAGACCGAGAAGCCGACGCCGGGGATCGGCGTCTTCGCGCCGAGCAGAGTCAGCAGGCGGTCATAGCGGCCGCCGCCGGCCAGCGGCCTGTCGCCGCCTTCAGCCGCGATCTCGAAGACAAGTCCGGTATAGTAGTCGAGCGGACGGCCGAAGGCCGCGTCATAGCGAATGCCGGCAACCGGCAGGCCATGCGCCTCGATCGTACTGGCGCGAGCGGCGAAATTGTCCAGCGCCGCGCCCAGCGAGAGACCGGCAGAGGCCGCGAAGCTTTCGAGGGCCTGAGGTGCGCCATCGAGCGGCACATCGATCGCCAGAAACCCTTTCAAGGCCGAGAACGCCTCGTTCGATAGCCGCACGCTGCGCAATTCGGCCTTCTCGATCAGCCGCCGCGCAATGTCCGCGGGCGAGCGCCCGGCGGAAGCCGACAGGCCTGCCTCTTCCATGCCGGCGGCAATATGCGCGGCAAGACCCTCGACGTCGCCGTCGAGCACCAGCGTCGCGACCGAGCCGGCAAGCTGGCTGTTGCGCGGCGGGTTGGCGAGGTCGGCCAATGCCGCCTCCAGCATCGGCGCCGAGCCGAA
>NZ_RZOI01001173.1:0-1061 GCF_004022645.1 Mesorhizobium sp. M4A.F.Ca.ET.020.02.1.1
GCGTCAGCCCGCCGTCGCCGGTCAGCTTGCCGGTGAACTGGCGCACTTTTGGCGCTGCTGTCGACACCGGCTTGGCGGCCTGCGGTCCGGCCGGGTCGATGGCGCGGGCATTGCCGTCCTTGTCGGCAAAGCTCAGCGTCTCCTCGCCCGAGCCACCGGTGACGCGCAGCGAGACATCGCTGCCCTGCGGCACGGTGAAGGTGGCGGCCGCCTGACGGACCGAAGGAGAAGGCGAAGGCGGTGACCAGGAGCAGCGCCGCGACGGCGCGCAGGCCCCAGCGGTCGCGCTCCGGAACGCGTGCGCGCGGCCGGTCGGCGCCAAGACTGCCCAGCCGTTCAGCCATGCGCTTCTGGTGTTCGCGCCAAAGCGCCTGCGAGAAAATGCTTTCCTGACCGCTCGGGCGGTCGGTCTGCACCTGCACCGGGCTATGCAGCAGTTCATTGGCCGCTTCGATGCGCCGGTCGATCTCGGCTGCCGTCGGCAAGCGGAAGACGCTCAGCGGGTAGAGCGCTGCGAGGGCGGCTATGGCGAAGACAATCAGCACGCCGATGCGCGCGACGTCGGGCAGAAGCGGGAACAGGCCGAGCCAGGAGATGCTGAGGAACAGGCCGGCAAGGATGAGCAGCGGCAAAAGCAGCGGCCAGCCACGCTCGACCACCATGGAGGACCGCGTCGCCAGCCGGCTCAGGGCAAGACGCCCGGCCAGGCCACGATTGCCGCTGGAAGTGGGTCGTTGCGTCATCGGCCTTCCTGTCCGGGCGGGATGGCCCGAACCTCAGGACTAGAAGTGTACCAGCAAACACGGCAAAGGCGAGGCGGGTTCCAAAAACGTGAACCGTTCTTTCCGCTTTATGGTCAGAATTTTGCGGGGTCGGTGTTGGAGCCGCAGACCAGAACCGCGATGCGCTCGCCCGGCGAGGGCTGGTAGCGGCCGGAGAGCACCGCCGCGAAGGCCGCGGCACCGCCCGGCTCGGAAATGATTCGCACCCGGTCCCAGAGCGCCTTCTGCGCGGCGACGATGTCATCGTCGCTGATCAGGAGCGAACGCTCGACATAGGCC
>NZ_RZOI01001174.1:0-1053 GCF_004022645.1 Mesorhizobium sp. M4A.F.Ca.ET.020.02.1.1
GGGCTGCCGGCGTGCTTGAGCGAGGTCAGCGGCGATGCGCCGGTGCCGCCGTCATAGCCGGAAATGGTGATGTGATCGGCGCGCGCCTTGGCGACGCCGGCCGCAACCGTGCCGACACCGACTTCCGAGACCAGCTTGACCGAGACATCAGCCGCCGGGTTGACGTTCTTGAGGTCGTAGATGAGCTGCGCCAGATCCTCGATCGAGTAGATGTCGTGATGCGGCGGCGGCGAGATCAGGCCGACGCCGGGCGTCGAATGCCTGACCTTGGCAATGGTGGCATCGACCTTGTGGCCGGGCAGCTGCCCGCCCTCGCCGGGCTTCGCGCCTTGCGCGACCTTTATCTGCATCACATCGGAGTTCACCAGATACTCCGCCGTGACGCCAAAACGCCCGGAAGCGACCTGCTTGATCGCCGAACGCTCGGGGTTCTTGCCGCCGTCCGGCAGCGGCAGGTAACGGTCGGCCTCTTCGCCGCCCTCGCCGGTGTTAGACTTGCCGCCGATCGTGTTCATGGCGCGGGCCAGCGTGGTGTGCGCTTCCCTGGAGATCGAGCCAAAGGACATCGCTCCGGTCGAGAACCGTTTGACGATATCGGCCGCCGACATGACCTCGTCGAGCGCGACCTTCTTGCGCCCGGTTTCTTCGGCCAGCCTGATCTTGAACAGGCCGCGAATGCTCTGCGCCCGCGCCGTCTCGCTGTCGATCTGAGCGGAATAGTCCTTGAACGTCTGCCACGATCCCTGGCGCACGGCGTGCTGCAGGGTGGCCACCGCATCGGGCGACCAGATATGCGCTTCGCCGCGCATGCGGAACATGTATTCGCCGCCGACCTCGAGGCTGTTGCGCAGCACCGGGTCGTTGCCGAAGCCGTCGGCGTGGCGGCTGACCGTTTCGGCCGCGATCTCTTCCAGCCCGACGCCTTCGATCAGCGTCGCGGTGCCGGTGAAATATTTTTGCACGAAGTCGGTCTTCAGCCCGATGGCGTCGAAGATCTGCGCGCCGCAATAGGACTGGTAGGTCGAGATGCCCATCTTCGACATCACCTTGAGA
>NZ_RZOI01001175.1:0-1053 GCF_004022645.1 Mesorhizobium sp. M4A.F.Ca.ET.020.02.1.1
GTGCTGAGGGATTGGCGGCGCTGGTGCGAGAGACAATGGGGGCCGATCCGTTCTTATGCGTCGGGCGAGATTATGTGGCGCAGCCGCCCTGACGCCCGGCAGGGCCGGCCAAACCCAGCTTGCCTCCGCCACATAATATTTAGATGCTGTTCAGCAGTTGCAGAACGGCGTCGTTCGGTCGGAAACGCACGCCGTGGTCGCCGGCGACGCCCGCCTTCTCAAGTCCATTGCGCATCATCTCGACATCCGCGGCGGCATAGCGGTGGGTCGTGGCGACCTGTGCGTGCCAGAGCCAGGCTTGGATCGTCAAAAGGTCCACGCTGGACTGGAGAAGCCTCATGGCGAGGGAGTGCCGGAAGATGTGCGGCGATATGGGCTTGTCGGCCAAGGCCGGCCTGATAGCCACGGCCTCGGCCGCCGCACGCCGCACGATATGGGTCGCTCCGAAACGGGTCAGCCGCTCGTTGCGGGCGCCGACGAATATCGGTCGCGGTTCGTGATGGGCGATCCCGCGCTCGCTCAACAAGGTTGTCAGCGCTCGCGCCAGGTCCTTAGCAATGGGGACGACGCGGTCTCTGCGCCCTTTGCCGCGCAGCAGCACTTGCGGGTGGGGCCGTTCCAACTGAAGGTCGTTTGCGTTGACGCCGGTGGCTTCGGAGACCCAGGCGCCGGTCCGTGCCAAGAAGAGCAGAAAGGCTCGGTCGCGCCGACCACGGGGCGTCTTTGGATCGGGTGCCGCGATGAGGGTGTCCACTTCGGCCTTGGTGAGGTGGTGCGTCACCTCAATGTGCGTCCGTTTGATGGGAATCGTCAGCACGCGTTGGGCGACGCCGAAGGACGCCGGGTCGGCAGCAGCGACGTGGTGGAAGAAAGATCGGATCGCGGCCAAGCGGGCGTTGCGCGTGGCGACGCAATTGTTCCGCTTCTCCTCGAGATCGTCGAGAAAAGCGAGAACGAGGTCTCGGTCGAGATCTTCGAGCGTCAACGCCGCCGGCTTCTTCCGCAACCGGGCGGCGGCAAAGAGGATCAGCATGCGCAAGGCATCGCGATAGC
>NZ_RZOI01001176.1:0-1051 GCF_004022645.1 Mesorhizobium sp. M4A.F.Ca.ET.020.02.1.1
ACGGGCCGTACCATTCGGCATTGGCGCCGAGCGTGTTCATCAGCGCCGCCTTGTAGTCGGCGGTGCGGCCCATCCAGCCATAGGTCATGCGCGCCCAATGCGCGATCGCGCCCTGCTGCGCGGCAAGATCGGCGGGCGAATGCGCGACGCGGAAATATTTGTGGGTGAAGCCGCCCGAGCCGGTGTCGGTGGGCGAGGTCAGCACAGGCTGCTGGGCGGGATCGTGCAGGGCGTCGTAGAGGCGGGCCAGCGACCGCACCGAATTGCGCATCGCCGGATGGCTGGTGACGTCGGCCACCCGCTCGCCATTGATATAGACCTCGCGCCCGTCGCGCAGGCTCGCCAGATATTCGGCGCCCGTGAACGGCCGCGACTTGTCGGCACGGAAATCTTCCGATCGCATATGATCCTCCCTTAACATGTTAAATTTACCGAATCCGGCCGTCGCGTGTTATGGACAAAATCCAAAATAGGTTGGATTTTTTCCGGCGTCATGGCCCAGTCTCTCTTTCCCGAGTTCTTCGTCTACGGCGAGCCGGCGCGGGCGCTCGACGTTGGCTTCCTGCATGTCGAGACCGTGCAGGCCCGCGCTTCCGTACATCGTGGCCAGGTTCTGGCGCACAAGCACCCGCAGATGGCGCAGATCACATTCTGGACAAATGGCAGCGGCGTATATCGGATCGAGGACAAGACCTGGAGTTTTTCAGCGCCGACTGTGAGCTTCATGCCAAGTGGCGTGGTGCATGGTTTCGACATCGAGCCGGGCACCGACGCCATCGTCGTCTCGGTCGCGGATG
The DNA here is from genome assembly GCF_004022645.1 of Mesorhizobium sp. M4A.F.Ca.ET.020.02.1.1. Classification (NCBI taxonomy): domain Bacteria; kingdom Pseudomonadati; phylum Pseudomonadota; class Alphaproteobacteria; order Hyphomicrobiales; family Phyllobacteriaceae; genus Mesorhizobium; species Mesorhizobium sp. M4A.F.Ca.ET.020.02.1.1. The sequence goes on from NZ_RZOI01001176.1 coordinate 798, forward strand.
CCGCGCTCGCGGCAATCGCTGAACATTCGGCGCTGCCGCTCGACCAACCGGTTCTCATCACCGCGCGTGGTGAGGAAGCGCTTTGGCAAAGGCTCGGCGGCACGGTCAGGATGATCCAGGCCGAATATGCCGAGGCCCAGGCCGGCGCGGAAAAGATCCTGCCGCCGCTGATCGCGGTGGCGCTGTCGCACATCGCCCGCCTGGACGCGCAATCGCATGCGATCACAATGCCTGCGGCTGTCGTTCTGGGCGGT
>NZ_RZOI01001177.1:0-1050 GCF_004022645.1 Mesorhizobium sp. M4A.F.Ca.ET.020.02.1.1
ATCATACCGCCTGCTTACGCCCCTTGCCGGAACGGCCCGGCCCCGCTGGAAACCGTAGGCCTGAAATGGTTTACGAACGGTTCACCATGTTTATTAACTGGCTTGCGGGCGCGGCAGGCAGCGCCTATCAACCCGTGAGGCGCTGAGGAGATCGTGCATGGCCGGGCTTTATCTCGAAGAGTTCGTCGTCGGCCACGTCTTCCGCCACACGCTGCGCAAGACCGTCACCGAGAGCGACAACATGCTGTTTTCGGTGATGACGCTGAACCCGCAGCCGCTGCACATCGACTTCGACTTCGCCGCCAGGAGCGAATGGGGCAGACCGCTGGTCAACTCGCTGTTCACGCTCGGCCTGATGATCGGCATTTCGGTCAACGACATCACCGTCGGCACCACTGTCGCCAATCTCGGCATGAAGGAAACCGTGTTCCCGCACCCGGTCTTCCATGGCGACACCATCCGTGTCGAGACCACGGTGATTTCGGTGCGCGAGTCCAAATCGAAGGCTGACCGCGGCATTGTCGAGTTCGAACACCGCGCCTACAACCAGCATGATGTTCTCGTCGCCAAATGCACGAGGCAGGCGATGATGCTGAAGAAGGCAGGCTGATGCGCTCGCTGCTTTTCGTTCCGGGCGATTCCGAAAGGAAGCTCGAAAAGGGGTTTGCCGCCGGCGCCGACGTGGTCATCGTCGACCTCGAGGATTCCGTCGCGACGGGCAACAAACGGTTGGCGCGCGACATCGCGGCGCGTTTCATCGCCGGACACAGGAACCAGACGGCATCCGTGATCTATGTGCGCGTCAACGATCTGTCGACGGGGCTCACCGACGACGATCTGACGGCGCTTGTTGCAGCCGCGCCGGACGGCATCATGCTGCCGAAGTCGAACAGCGGCCAGGATGTCCAGCAGCTCTCGGCTAAGCTCAGGGTGCACGAGGCTGAAAACGGCCTGCCTGACGGCGCGATCAGGATCCTGCCGATCATCACCGAAACACCGGCGGGCGTGCTGACGGCCGCAACCTATGCCGGCGCCAGCCCGCGGCTTGCC
>NZ_RZOI01001178.1:0-1047 GCF_004022645.1 Mesorhizobium sp. M4A.F.Ca.ET.020.02.1.1
CCGCCCGCCGCATCGCCGTCCAGAAGGTCCCGTCCTGCCATTTGGCGTCGATCGCCACCAGTTGCTGGCGCGGCGGCTGTGTCGAGCCCTTCTGCAAGGCGGACGCCGTCTTGATGAGCAGGCTGCGGTAGCTGGGGATTTCGTAATTGAGGCGGCGCCCGGCATTGGCGACATCGCGGCGATCGGCGACGCGCAGATCCGCCACCAGCGCGGTGTAGACCGCGTCCGGCGGATCGCTGGAGCCGTCCCATGCGAGCACCGCCGTGGCAGTCTGCGGCAAGGTATCGCGCACCTCCGGGCTGTAGACGCCCTTGGCCAGCAGCGACAATATCGGCCAGACGAAGATGAAAGCCATGAACAGCAGGCAAGGCAGCAGGAGCCCGTGGCGGATCAGCGGCCGACAGACCCTGATCAGGTCCGCCCAGCCACTGCGCTCCACGGGAATCGATATGCTTGCCATGCTTCGGTTTTGCTCGCTCGACTATCGCTGCAGACGGCCGGCGTCCCCGGCTTGGCGAACCGCGCCGGGGACGGACTTCTTCATTTTGAGGCCCAGGCGTTGAACCTCTCGGTCAGCGCTTCCAGATTGTCGTTCCAGAAATTGCTGTCGGTGGGAACCGCTTCCTTGAGATTGTCACCCACCGGCATGATCGCGATCCGCTCCGGCGTCAGCAGCGCCGACGCCTTCAGGTTGACCGGCGCTACCGGCTGGATCTTGGAAAACTCCGCCTGCGCCTCAGGCGAGGTCGCATAGCTCAGGAAGGCATAGGCGGCATCCTTCTTCTTGGTGCCGCTGACGATGGCCCAGTAGTCGACGTTGTAGAGGGAGCCCGGCCAGCCGAACTTGATGGCGGCGCCTTCTGCCTGCGCCTCCAGGATGCGGCCGACGAAGGTCGTCGACATGGCCACGCCGCCATTGGCGAGCCATTCCGGCGGCTGCGCGCCGGCCTCCCACCACTGGATATCGGCCTTGATCTCGTCCAGCTTCTTGAAGGCGTGATCGACGCCTTCCGGTGTCGATAGGACCTTGTAGACGTCGGCGGGGGC
>NZ_RZOI01001179.1:0-1043 GCF_004022645.1 Mesorhizobium sp. M4A.F.Ca.ET.020.02.1.1
CACCGCATTCCCTCTTGGCTCCTCCTTTTGCCGGGAGGAGACCGTCTGGCCATGGATTTAGGCTTCTGCGGGCAGATGTGTCAACGCGCGGCTACGACATGGCTATGTCGGTCAGAGGCTGTCATGTGCCGCCAATCGGCAGGGCCAGGATAACTTGCCGGACTGCTTGATAACCATCGCCGTGGTCCCAGTCATGGCTGAGGGCTAGGTCCTGTCCTTCTTGCCAAACCTTATTATCCAGAAGGACCTCGGTGCAAATAAGCTCGCCTTTCAAGGCTGCAAAAAAGGTGCGTACAAAGTGACTGCCAGGGGAAACGGAAGCTATGAACAGCTTTTCCAGCTTGGCGTAGAACGTTGGATAACCCCGGTTCAGCGAATTAAGCTCGGTGGTGGCCTGGGAAATAACCGGTCCACCATAGATTTTCCAGCGAACATTTTTTTGCCAGATCTTCCAACAGGGACTGCTTTGCTGCCAAACCTCTACTTCGGCCTGCATGTTGTCGCAGACATGATCAGCCAGTCCCTCGATCGCCACGTGGAAAACGCCACGAAGAAATTTTTCAAACGCCTGATTTAATTCTTGTTCTCGCGTGTCACCGAAGCCAGCAAAGGATTCAATGACCGGCTGAACATCAAGCAGTGGGGAAAAAATGTAGATTTCGAGGACCAGCCGGCCAGCTTCCGCCTCGAATACCTCAGCCTCAAACCGAAGTTGCCTCGACTGTAGCAGAACGTCCTGATCTCTACGCACTGCATCGATCCCATGCGCAATCAATGCGCCATGGATCATGTCGAGCACTTTGTCCGATGCCATTGCACAACCTACGAGGTTTGTTGGAGCGTGTATGACAGAGGCTGCAGGGGTTGGCTATCTTATCTCGCCAGCCAGCGCCGGCCCCAAATCGCCGGCCGGCGTCACTTCGATGCGCTCAAGCCCAAGCCAGCCCTGCATCTGCTTCAATTCCTCGAAGAGTTCACCGGCCGTTTCGGGCGGAGCGTCGGCCTCGGCATAGGCGGCATGGACGCGCAGCACGCTGGCCGGG
>NZ_RZOI01000117.1:0-11340 GCF_004022645.1 Mesorhizobium sp. M4A.F.Ca.ET.020.02.1.1
ATCGAGGCGCGCAGGCCGCCGCCGTTCGAGATGACGATCTCGACGCCCTGGCCCTTGACGCGGTCGAGGATGGCATCGGAGACGAGGTTGCCCATCTCGCATTCGCGGGCGCGGCAGTTGTCGCGGCTGCCGTCGATGGCCTTAGTGGTCTCAGCCACTTCCTTGTTCTTCAATTCCTCGATCGGGGCGCCGAGCTCCTTGATGCGGGCGAGCACGGCCGGATCGGGCGTGATCGACTTGTCGAGGAAGATCGGGTCGCCGCTCGCTTGCTTGACGACGCCGTTGTCGTCGAACACGACCTTGAACTCGCCGAGATATTTCGAATAGGACGCCGCCTGCACCACCGGCACCTTGTAGCCATCGGGGTTGTCGACCATCGTCGGATAGGGGCCTGCCGCCTTCGGGTCGGTGTTCGACAGAAGCGTGTGGCTGTGGCCGCCGACCACCACGTCGATGCCGGGGATTTTCGCGATGACATCGCGCTCGCGGTTGTAGCCGATATGGGTCACCGCGATGATCTTGTTGACGCCTTGCGCCTTCAGCTTCTCGACCTCGGCGGTGATCGACTTGACGTCGTCTTCGATGGCGATGTTGGGGCCGGGCGAGGCAAGCTCCGGCGTATCATTGGTGACCGCGCCGACAATGCCGATCTTCTGGCCGCCGACCTCAAGCACGACCGACGGTTTGATCTTGCCCGCGGCGCCCGACTTGTCGTTGGGCACGACATTGGCGCTGACGATCGGGAACTTCGCCTTGTCCAGGTAAGGCACCAGCGCGCTCTCGCCGTCGTCGAATTCGTGGTTGCCGAGCGTCACCGCGTCGGGCTTGATCTGGTTGAGGAATTCCTCCTCCGCGGCACCCTTGTAGGTGATGTAGAAGAGCGAGCCCTGGAAGCTGTCGCCCGCATTGAGCAGTAGCACGTTCTGACCGTCGAGCTTCTTGCGTTCCTGCGCGATCGCGGTAACCAGCCGGCCGGCGCCGCCAATGCATTCGCCTTTGGTCTCTTCCTCGGCGGAGCATGTCGACTCGTATTTGTTGTTGCCTTCGATGCGGCTGTGCCAATCATTAAAATGCAGGATGTTCAATGTGTAGTCGGCAAAGGATGATCCGGCGGACAGGCCAAGCGCGGATGCTGAAAGAGCGGCAATGGCGGCGATCTTCTTCATTCTCGTCTCCCGGATGACCTTGAACCAGAGGCGCTTAACGCCCTTGCACTGAACGGTGCATAGCAGCCAGATCCCGACCATGTTCCCATCGCGTTTTCATCGATGCAAGCGGAATCGGGCCAGCATTGCCGGGCGCAAAAAACGGCGGCTCGCGGGCCGCCGTCTTCCGAAAAGCGAAGGATGTACCGGCTTCAGGCGCGCCGCGTCAGCACGAAGTTCTGGCCCGACGCGCTGGTGCAATTGAGCTGGCTGGTGGAGATCATCAGGCAGTTGAAGCTGATCGGTGTCTGGCGGATCAGCGAGGTGCCGTGGATCTCGACCGAAGTCGCCCCGGTCATGGTGTAGCTGCCTTCGGCGAGCTTCTGGCCGGTGTCCGTGGCGACGGTGGTGAAGGTGCCGGCGGTGAAGCTCGACAGGCCGGTGCCCTTGGCGTCGATCCAGGAACCCTCGACGCCTTTCGGTCCGGCTGCGATCGGTGGCTCGGAAGGGCCGACGGTGGTGCAGGCAGAAGCGGCGAGCAGACTTGCCGCCGCAACTGCCGAAAGCAATTTGCGCGCAATGGTCATTTGAAATCCTCTCCTCTCGCATCGGCCGGAAAACCGCTTTCGATTTTCGGAAGGCACGAGGCGTACATCAAAGTGCTGGAGCGTACTTTCCAATGGATGCACGTCGCTCCAGGCCGCACCCCTTCAATCGCCCGATTTCCGGGCGATTGCAAGGCATCGCGGCATGCCGGCGCCGCATCGGCCCGAAAATCGAAGATCGATCTTCGGAAGGCGTGATGCACGCAATTTCAATGGCTTAAAGCCCTCTTGCAGGTCCGAAGGAGCGCGCGCGCTGCAACCCGCTATCGCACCAGGATGTTGCGGAATTGCCACGGGTCGTTCTTGTCGAGATCCTCGAGGAAAAGCCCCGGCCGGTGATCGAGCGGAGTCCAGTCGGTATAGTAGCCCTTGACCGGCCCGAGATAGGGGAACTGCACTTCCAGGCAGCGCTTGTAGTCCATCTCGTCGGCCTCGACGATGCCGGCTTGCGGGTTTTCCAGCGCCCAGACCATGCCGGCAAGCACCGCCGAGGTGACCTGCAGGCCGGTGGCGTTCTGGTAGGGAGCGAGCTTACGCGCCTCGGCCAGCGACAGCTGCGAACCGTACCAGTAGGCGTTCTTGTCGTGGCCGTAGAGCAGCACCCCGAGCTCGTCGATACCGTCGACCAACTCGTTCTCGTCAAGCACGTGATGGACAGGTTGCGCCTTGCCAGCCGCGCCGAACATCTCGTGCAGCGACAGCACCGCGTCATTGCACGGATGGTAGGCATAGTGGCAGGTCGGGCGGTAGTGGACCTTACCCTTCTTGCCGCGCAAGGTGAAGAAGTCGGAGATCGAGATCGCTTCGTTGTGGGTCACCAGGAAGCCATATTGCGCGCCGGGCGTCGGGCACCACGAGCGCACGCGGGTGTTGGCGCCGGCCTGCTCCAGATAGATCGCCGCCTGCGAGCCGTTCTTGTGCTTCCTGGCGTTCTTCGGCATCCAGGTCTCATGCGTGCCCCAGCCGAGTTCGGCAGGCTGCATGCCCTCGGAGACGAAGCCTTCGACCGACCAGGTGTTCCAGAACACGTCCATCGGCTTCGGCTTCTTGGTGCGCTGCGTGTCGCGCTCGGCAATGTGAATGCCCTTGACGCCGGCCTTCTTCATCAGTTTCGCCCAGCCCTCGCGGTCACTCGCGGCCGGCTCGGCAAACTCCAGCCCAAGATCGGTGGCGAGGTGGACCAGCGCCTGCTTGACGAACCACGATACCATGCCCGGATTGGCGCCGCAGCAGGAGATCGCGGTGCTGCCGCCGGGGTTCCTGGCGATTTCCTCGCGCACGCTTTCGCGCAGCGCGTAGTTGGTGCGCGCGGCGTTATCCGCCTTGTCGTCGAAGTAGAAGCCGAGCCAGGGCTCGACCACCGTGTCGACATAGAGCACGCCGAGCTTGCGGCAGAGTTTCATCAGTTCGAGCGAGGAGGTGTCGACCGACAGGTTGACGCAGAAGCCCTGGCCGCCGCCATTGGTCAGAAGCGGCGTCAGCAGCTTCTTGTAGTTCTTCTTTGTCACGGCTTCCTGCATGAAGGTGATGCCGCGCTCGTCGAGCAGCTTGCGGTCGCTATCGCGCGGGTCGATGACCGTCATGCGCGATTTGTCGAACTTGAAATGGCGTTCGATCAGCGGCAGCGTTCCCCGTCCGATCGAGCCGAAGCCGATCATCACGACGGGACCGGTGATTTCACCGTAAACGGGCCAGTTTTCATTCGCCATTTTTTCAGACACTCCGTTAAACAGGGCAAAAGCCGGGCGTTTCTGCCGGACGGCCAAGCGCTACACCACAGATCATTGTCATAAACCAGTGAAAAGCGCCAACCACTGGTCCGGCTCGCCTGATGGCGTGGTTAAGCTGCCGTGGCCATGTCGGCGAGGAAGGCGACCAGCCGGTCGCGGTCGGCGGTCAGTCCCTTGTAGTCGAGCTGGGCCTCGTCGAGCGCCTCCAGCTGTGCGGCGAAGGATGCCGCGAGCGTCGCCCTGTCGGGATGGCGTGCCAGCACCTTGAGCGGGTCGAGATGGATGCGGATGGTGAACAGGATGTCGCGCGAGACGGGCAGTTTGCGCAACGTCTGGCGCTCGACGCGGATGAAGGCATGGGCGTCGATATCGCCGTCGGCGAAGCGTGTGGGGCGGTTGGTGGCGCGGTCGATGCGCTGGAGGTTGGAGAGCGGATGGTAGAGGGCGTCGCCGGCCTGGATCGACCAGTTGTAGCGCTCCACCGCCTGACCCTGAAGACCGTCGAACATGCGGTTGATCAATTCTGCCGGACGCGTGCCGGGCCCGAACCCCGGCACCGGCGCATGGATCTGCTGCAGCGGCTTGCCGAATTTTTCCAGGAGCGACCAGGACGAAGGAAAGCAGAGCGAGCCGGCGGCCAGGCGCCAGCCGCTTTCATCCCGGCGCATCAGGATCAGATCCTCCTGGACGAGCAGGGATGCCTGAACGAGCGGCGCCGCGCGCAGGGCCGCAGTCGGTCCGCCACCGTTCTCGTCGCCGATCACGGCGGCGCCGGAGCCGCCATCGCGATGGGTCCCGGGGTGTTTCGCCGCGAGATAGGCTGCGAGGAGATCGAGCACCTCTCGCTGGGCCTCGCGTGTGCCATCCTCCTCGACGAAGACCTTTTCGGGAATCTCCGCGTAGAGCCGGCGCTTCTCGGCGAGATGAGGCAAGAGACATTCGTCGACATCGATCCACTCGTCGAGGCCGAGCGGCTTCAGCCCGATGGTGAAGGGTTTCGACGAACCGTCATAGGGCGTATGGGCGGGCCCGTTCATGCTTCCTTGAACGCGTCGAGTTGAGCGGCGGTCATTCTCGCCGTGAATTCAGTGATGTCATAGTCGGCGGCGCCGGCTTGGGCGAAGGGATCGGCGGCCAGCTTGGCGTCCAACACGTCGCGCGGGCCGCGCGCTATGATGATGCCGCCGGTTCTTGGCCGCTTTGGACCGGAGATGACGAAGATACCCTCCGCATAGCATGCTTTCAGCCACTCGACATGTGCAGCTTGCAGCCGATCGATCTCGGTAAGCGGCACCTTGTAGTTCAGCGACACGACGAACATCATTCTCTCCAGACCTGCGTCAGGCCAACCGTGCGGGGATAAGGCCGCGCAGCGAATTGCCGACGAAGATCGCCTTCGCCGACTTCAGATCGTCTAGGGTGTAGATCGCTTCGCGGGCGCGGCCTTCATCCAGAAGCTCGCCGCGCAATACGCCAGGCAAGAGACCGCAGTCGAGCCGGGGCGTTGCCAGCACGCCGTCGCCGAAATCGGCGAAGAGATTGGTGATCGTACCCTCGCAGAGTTCGCCGCGTTCGTTGGCGAGCAGCACCTCGTCCGCGCGGCTGGCGAGATATTCGGCGCGCGCCCGCTGGTAGGTGTCGCGGCGGCTGGTCTTGTGGCGAAGCAAAGTGTCGCCGGAATCGAGCCGGACCCGCGCCAGTTGCAGGCGCCAGACCTTGTCGGCGGCGAGCGGCTCATAGCGCTGCGCGGCAGCCGTCACCTCGCCATTGCGCGCCAGGACCAGACGGGTGCGCAAGGCGATCGTTTGCCGGCCAACCGTGTCCGTCAGCACTTCGCCGACCCGTTGCGGTTCACAGGCAAAGCCCAGCTCGGCCGCCGAAGCATAGAGCCGCGCAAGGTGACGATCGAAGCGCAGGAAGCCGGGGCCCGGCTCCCAACGCATGGTCTCGATCAGCTCGAAATCGGCACGGTCCCTGTCGCGAAGCGGGCTTTCAAGAGACACTCCTGATACTCCTCCTCGGCGGTGGAATCGAAGACGACGCCGCCGCCGACATTGTAGACGGCCTCGCCGCTGGAAAAGAGCGAAATGGTGCGGATCGCCACGGAAAAGCGCATTGTGCCGCCGGGTGCGATCCAGCCGATGGCGCCGCAATAGACGTCGCGCGGTGTGCCCTCGAGATCGTGCAGTATCTCCATGGCGCGGATTTTCGGCGCGCCGGTGATCGAGCCGCAGGGGAACAGCGCCGCGAGGATGCGGCGGATGCCGACGTCCGGTAACAGCCGGGCCCGCACGCGGCTCACCATCTGGTGCACGGTCGGATAGGTCTCTATGCGGAACAGTTCCGGCACCTCCAGTGTGCCAACCTCGCTGATCAGCGAGATGTCGTTGCGCAGCAGGTCGACGATCATGCGGTTCTCGGCCTGGTTCTTCTCGTCCTTGCGCAGGAACGATTTCAGCCGCGCGTCCTCGGCCCTGGTCGCGCCGCGCGGCGCCGTGCCCTTCATCGGATGCGTCTCGATCATCCCTTCGGCGTCGATTTCGAAGAAGAGCTCGGGCGATCGCGAGAGCACCACCGGATCGCCGAGCGAAATCAGCGCGCCGTATTTCACCGGCTGGCGTTCGGTGAGCGAGTCGAAGGCGGCGAGCGGATCGCCGGACCACTGCGCGCGCACGGGGAAGGTCAGATTGCCCTGGTAGCAGTCACCCCTGCGGATGTGGTCGTGCAACCGCGCAAAGCGCTTCGCATAGTCCTGCGCCGACCAGGCCGCCCGGGCGTCGAAGATCGGGCCGTTGGTCGCCGGACCGGCGCGGCGTGGCACCGCCTGCTCGACGGGAGCATCGAAGACGCCGAAGCACACCAGCGGCGCGCGCCGACCCTCAGGAAGCAATGGCACCAGTTTTGGCTCGAGCAGGTAGCCAGCCTCGTAGGAGAGGTATCCTGCCAGCCATTTGCCGGCGTCGGCTGCCGCCTGCGCGGCTTCGAGCGCCGGCAGGAAATCGTCCGCGTCGCGCGCCACGATGATCTCGGCCGGTTGGTCGAAGACCAACTGGCGGCCGCTCTCGTCGTTGCGGAAAATAGCGGAGGGCAGGGACATTGCTCGGGTGTTCGGTCGGTGGCGCCAGCGATCGCTCTATATGGGGTCTTGGTGGCGCGCAATCGAGGGAGCGGCGTCCTGGGACGCAAAGGCGGCTGGAGCAAAGGAAGGCGGCGGTGCCCAGGACTGGCACCGGCGCTGTCACATGCCCGAAGGCGAAGCGGGATCAGGTGTTGCTGGCGGTTCCCGCGGTCGGGAAGCGGCGGGCGAATTCCTTCTCATCGCCGGCGGCGAGCAACTTCGCCTGCTCGATCCATTGCTCGCGCGCGATACGACCATCGAAGTTCAGCACGTCCTCGATCCGCTTGACGTCGGCTGCTGTCCAGGCGGCAATCTGGGCATAGCTTGTAACCCCAAGGCCCTTGAGCAGCTTTTCGTTGACCGGGCCGATGCCGATGAGGCGGCGCAGATTATCGGCCTTGCCCGTCGCCGCCTTGGTCGAAGCCGGTGCGGCCTTCTTCGCTGCAGCCTTGGGCGCCGCTGCTTTGGGCGCGGCCGGCTTCGGCGCGGCGGCCGACCTGGTTGCCGCTGGCTTGGCCGATGCCGGCTTTGCCGCGGCAGGCTTGGCGGCGGCAGGCTTGGCGGCGGGCGACTTGGCGGCGGCAGGCTTGGCGGCGGGCGACTTGGCGGCGGCAGGCTTGGCAGCGGCAGGCTTGGCAGCGGCAGGCTTGGCAGCGGCAGGCTTGGCAGAAGCCGATTTGGCCGGTGCGGGTGTCGAGACGAGCGCCGCCGGCGCGGGAGCGGAGGCCTTTGCCGCGCCGGATGCGGCCGGCGCCTCGCGCAGCCGGCGTTCGAGGTCGGCACGTGTGTGGCCGCATGCTTCGAGCTCGGCGGTCAGCCTGTCGGTATCAGCGCGGAGCCTGTCGCGCTCGCCGCGCGTGCGGTCCAGATCACCGCGCAGGCTGTCGAGCTCGCCGCGCAGCCGACCCCAGATGAACCAGCCAACCGACACACCCACAATGAACGCCAGGAGAACGTAGAAAAAAGTGCTCATTCCCTCTCTCCAGTCCGATCCATCCGCCGCGGCCTGGAATGACGACCTCGGCGAAAGGACCATTCAATGGTTCCGCGCTTGCGGAACAGCTGGCTTCAACAGAGCTGTCGGCGCTCGGCTCTTCGCCCATGGCCAACGGCCGCATCGCATTCGCCAAATGTCGCCACCGGCCGAAGCTCGTCCCCTGGCCTGGGCTTTGCGTCCGGCTGAGCTTGAGGCGGGACGCTACCATATGACTTGCGGAAAGCTAACGGAAAAAATTCCCGGAGAGTTCTTCAAGAACAGATATTTATGCCAAGAGTAGAGCCCATTCCCAACATGTGTTCCGGCTAAACTATTCTGGCGCGGACCGAGGTCGAAGTCGCGCGTCACTTATCCAGCGCTTCCAGCTCGTCGATCAGGCCGCCGATCACGCCAAGCCCGATCTGCCAGAAGGCGGGGTTGGTGGCATCAAGACCGAACGGAGCCAGCAGCTCGGAATGATGCTTGGTGCCGCCGGCGCGCAGCATCTCGAAATACTTCTCCTGAAAGCCGCGCTCGGCATTCTGATAGACCGCGTAGAGCGAGTTCACCAGGCAATCGCCGAAGGCATAGGCATAAACGTAGAAGGGCGAATGGATGAAGTGTGGGATATAGGTCCAGAACACTTCATAGCCGTCGCGCAGCCGGATCGCCGGCCCCAGGCTTTCGGCCTGCACCTCGAGCCAGAACTGGCCGAGCCTGTCGGAGGTCAACTCGCCGTTCTTGCGCTCGGCATGCACCTTGCGCTCGAACTCGTAGAAGGCGATCTGGCGCACCACCGTGTTGATCATGTCCTCGACCTTCTGGGCGAGCATGGCCTTGCGCTCGCGCCGGTCGGTGGTCTGGTCGAGCAGCGAGCGGAAGGTCAGCATCTCGCCGAAGACGGAGGCCGTCTCGGCGAGCGTCAGCGGCGTCGAGGCCATCAGCGCGCCCTGGCCTCCGGCCAGCACCTGGTGGACGCCATGGCCGAGCTCATGCGCCAGCGTCATCACATCGCGCGGCTTGCCCATATAATTGAGCAGCACATAGGGATGCGCCGACGGCACCGTCGGATGGGCGAAGGCGCCGGGCGACTTGCCGGGCCTGACCGGCGCGTCGATCCAGTTGCGGTCGAAGAAGGTGCGGGCGATTTCGGCCATGTCGGGCGAAAAGCGCTGATAGGCCGACAGCACCGTGTCCCTGGCGTCGTTCCAGCGGATGATCGCCTGCGGGGTCTCCGGCAAGGGCGCGTTGCGGTCCCAGTGGTTCATCACCGCCATGCCGAGCCAGCGCGCCTTCATCGCATAGTAGCGGTGCGACAGGCGCGGATAGGCCTCGCGCACGGCGGCCGCCAGCGCGTCGACCACGCCGCGCTCGACGCGGTTGGCGAGGTGCCGTGAATCGGCGATGTCCTCGAAGCCACGCCAGCGGTCGGAAATCTCCTTGTCCTTGGCCAGCGTGTTGGTGATCAGCGTGAAGGTGCGCAGATTCTTGCGGAAGGTCGCGGCCAGCGCCTCTGACGCCTGGCGGCGCACTTCGCCATCGGCGTCCTGCAGGCGGTTCAGCGCCGGCTCCAACGCCAGCTCCTCGCCGCCGAGGTCGAAGCGCAGATCGGTCATCGTCTCGTCGAACAGCCGGTTCCAGGCGCCGCGCCCGGTGATCGACTTTTCGTGGAAAAGCTGCTCGACCCTATCCTCGAGCTGGTAGGGCTTGTCCTTCCTGAGGTCGAGCACCCAGGGCCGGTAGTGGCCAAAGGTTGGGTCGGCGGCGAGCGCGCTTTCGATCACGGCGTCGTCGATCAGGTTGAGCTCCAGCGCGAAAAACAGGAGATGCGCGCTGGCGTCCGTCATCTTTTCCTGGATGTCGCCATAGAGCTTGGCGCGCTGCGGATCGGCGGTGTTGCCGGCGTAGATCAGCCCGGCATAGGAGACGATGCGGCCGATCAGCTCCTCCAGCGCCTCATAGGCCTGCAAGGCTTCGCCCAGACGGCCGGCGACGCCGCGCTCGGCCTCGGCGGCAAGCGTGCCCTTCCAGCGGGTCTCGAAGCCAACAGCATCCTGCGCGGCCCTGGCAATGTCGCGCTTCAGCTCGGGCGCTTCCATGCCGGAATAGAGATCGGCGAGGTTCCATTCCGGCAGGTCGCCAAGCTCCGCGGCGCCGTGACCGGACGCAGTCGCCGAAAGCCGCCGATCAGGAATCATGCGCATCAAAAATACCTTCCAGAACAAGGGAGAAAGCAGAGGCCGGTCAAATCCTAAGGAATTCGTTCACCGGGTTTTTTGAAACCTTATTTAGAACCCTGTGCCAAGATGATCCACGGGGATTTCTCGGGCCGGGCAATTACACAGTCATGACAGGTTCCATACTCATAGTCGATGACGATCCCGTGCAGCGCAGGCTGCTCGAGGCGGCGGTGACGAAATTCGGCCACGGGGCGATCGTGGCCGATGGCGGCGAGGCGGGACTTGGCGTTCTCGACGGACCCAATGCGCGCGACGTGTCGGTGATGATCCTCGACCTCGTCATGCCTGGGCTCGACGGCATCGGCGTCTTGAAGGCGATGCGCGAGCGCGGTATCCACGTTCCGGTCATCGTGCAGACCGCGCAGGGCGGCATCGAGACCGTCGTATCGGCGATGCGCCACGGCGCCTTCGATTTCGTCGTCAAGCCGGCCTCGCCCGACAGGCTGCAGACGGCGATCTCCAACGCGCTGAAGGTCGAGGCGGTCGAAGACGAGATGAAGCGCACGTCCAGGCGGCGCGGCGGCCACCTGACCTTCAAGGACCTGATCACGCACAGCCCGGCGATGGACCGGGTGATCCGGCTCGGCCAGAAGGCGGCGGCGTCCAACATCCCGATCCTGATCGAGGGCGAATCGGGCGTCGGCAAGGAGCTGGTGGCGCGCGCCATCCAGGGCAGCGGCGACCGCCGCTCGAAACCGTTCGTCACCGTCAATTGCGGCGCCATCCCCGACAACCTCGTCGAATCGATCCTGTTCGGCCACGAGAAGGGCTCGTTCACCGGCGCCACCGACAAGCACACCGGCAAATTCGTCGAGGCGCATTCGGGCACGCTGTTCCTCGACGAGATCGGCGACCTGCCGCTCGACGTCCAGGTCAAGCTGTTGCGCGCGGTGCAAGAGGGCGAGGTCGATCCGGTCGGCGGCCGTTCGACGGTCAAGGTCGACATCAGGCTGATCTCGGCGACGCACCGCAATCTCCTGCAGCAGGTCAAGGACGGCCGTTTCCGCGAGGATCTGTTCTACCGTCTTAACGTCTATCCGATCTTCGTGCCGCCGCTGCGCGACCGCCGCGACGACATTCCCTATCTGGTCAGGCATTTCATGGAGAAGGTGGCGCCTGCCGATCCCCGTCACCGTCCGCAAGGCATCTCGGCCAGGGCGCTCGCCATGCTGCAGGCCTATGACTGGCCGGGCAACATCAGGCAGTTGGAGAACGCCGTCTTCAGGGCTTCCGTGCTGGCCGAAAGCGAGCTGCTGACGGAAGAGGAGTTTCCGCAGATCCGCGCGCAGCTGGAAGGCACCGTCAAGCTCGATGTCGAAATTGGCGCGCCAGCGCCTGAGCTGAGCGGTGACGACGACGTGGCCGGCGAGCCGGGGGTGGTCGTGGCCGAGCCCGATCCGCCGGCAAGGCTGCAGCCGCGCTTCGGGACGTTGCGGGCACTGGACGAGCGCGGCAATGTACGCGCGCTGGCCGAAGTCGAACTGGAAATGATCAAGCTCGCCATCGACCATTACAATGGCCAGATG
>NZ_RZOI01001180.1:0-1040 GCF_004022645.1 Mesorhizobium sp. M4A.F.Ca.ET.020.02.1.1
TTTCTCAACGCGATAGTCCTGCTGTTGGCGCTGCGTCCCCTCCCCCTCGAGGGGAGGGTCCGGCCGAAGGCCGGGGGTGGGGTCCGCCGCGACGCGCGCCGACGGGGAGATAACGTCGAGCACTGCCGGGGCGACCCCACCCGGACCCTTCGGGTCCGACCTCCCCTCAAGGGGGAGGTTGAGGGCGGCGCTACTTCTGCGGCGCCTGGTCGATGATCGACTGCATGGTCTCCTGTGCATTCGATATCGCGCCGTCGACATCGTCGCCGAAGAAGACCTCGTTGACCATCTGCGTCCACGGACCGTTGGCGGAGTTGATCAGGTCGTTGAACACCACCGTGTAGGGCGTGCGGCCCTTGGCCATCGCCTCGGCGGCGATCTGGTAGCGCGGATCGAGGTCCTTCAGCGCCTCCTTGGCGATGTCGCCACGCACCGGCAGGCTGCCGTATTTGGCGAGCAGCGTCTGGCCTTCGAGCGAATAGGCGAAGTCCAGAAACTCCTTCACCACGGCGAGCTTCTTGGTGCCCTTGGTGACGACGAAATTGTCGCCGCCGGCGAAGGACGACCAACCGCCATCCTTGCCAGGCAGGAAGGTGACGCCATAGTCGACATTCGGATACTGCGTGTTGAGCGCGCCGATGGCGAAGGCGCCGGACGGCGAGATGCCGATATTGCCGGCGGCGAAGGCGGCGAAGAAGTTGGCGCCGGTGTCGGTCTGCGCGCCTGATGGCACCAGGTCCTTCTTGACCATCGAGCGGTAGAGGTCGATGGCGCCGCGCAGCTGCGGGCTGTCCAGCGTCGCCTTGGAGCCGTCCTCGGAGAGGATGTCGCCGCCCGAAGCCCAGATCAGCGGCGTGAAGGTGAAGATGTTGCAGCCGCCGCAATTGCCGGAGAAATAGAAGCCCTTGATATCGCCGCCGAGCGCGTTGACCTTCTCGGCGTCGGCCTCGATCTCGGCCCAGTTGGTCGGGCCTTTTTCCGGATCGAGCCCGGCCTGCTTGAACAGCTTCTTGTTCCAGATCAGCACCGAACTGTCGGCC
>NZ_RZOI01001181.1:0-1038 GCF_004022645.1 Mesorhizobium sp. M4A.F.Ca.ET.020.02.1.1
GCGGAAATTGATGGGCATACTGATCGCATTGGTCGCATTGCTTCTGTTGCTCCTCGGCGCCGCCACGATCTTCGTACGCGCCGATCCGGGGAAAATGGCCGATGGCATGAAGACATTGGGACCGGTTCTTTTGGCGCTGGCCGGCGCAGCCTTGCTCGTCGTGGGCCGCAGCGGCATCGGCGGCATGATGCTGGCCGGCGCGATCGCCTGGTTTGGCTCGGTGCGTATGAACCGCAGCGGATCAAGACCACCGCCGGGCAGGCGCTCCACTGTGCGCACTGCTGCGCTGGAAATGGAGCTTGATCACAAGACCGGCGGACTGGAAGGGCTCGTTCTGGCCGGCCGCCATGAAGGCAAGATGCTTGGCGCGATGAGCCTCGCCGAGTTGCAGCAGCTCTACCGTGAGCTCTTCGGCGATCCGGAGAGCCGCCAGCTGCTAGAGACGTATCTTGACGGCCGATTTCCCATCTGGCGCAAAAACGCTGAGCCGGACGGTGGCGAAGGGCTGGGTGTTGCGCCAGGTGCGGGCGCCATGACTAAGGAGGAGGCCTACAAGATCCTTGGTCTTGAAGCGGGGGCCGCCGCGGCGGATGTCCGCAAGGCGCACCGCCGCCTGATGCAGCGCCTGCACCCCGATATCGGCGGCACGTCGTTCCTTGCGGCGCGAATCAATGAAGCCAAGGACGTCTTGCTCTCCAACCACAACTAGTCTCCTTCGACGCAAAAATTTCCCGGGAGATTGCAAGCCGACCTACTGCTGGACGGCGTAACAGCTGATCTTCTTCTTCTTCAAAGCGTTGCACGCATCCCACGCGGCATCCTTCGACGAGAAGCCGCCGAAGCGGGCGCGGTAGTAGGTGACGCCGTCCTTTTCAAAGGCGACGGTGAAGCCGGCGGCGTCGGCCAGCACCTTCGGCGCCTGCTTGCTCGTCTTGTCGAGGAAGGCCTGGGCTTCGGATTGCTTTGGCGAGGACGCCACCTGCACGGCCCAGCCGGAGGGGACCGAAGCGGTCTTGACCGGATCGACCGCCGCAGCCG
>NZ_RZOI01001182.1:0-1037 GCF_004022645.1 Mesorhizobium sp. M4A.F.Ca.ET.020.02.1.1
TGATCCTCGAGCATGGGCCCGACAAGGCGAGGACGATCTTCGCGCAATCGGCGACGGCCACGCGCCTCTATCACGAGGCGCCCGACAATCTGTCCTCGCTGCTCGGCTATTTCGACCGGCCCGACGCCAAGGCCTTCGCACAGGTGCTGGCCAATATTGCCGCAGACGGACCGGGTGTTTCCCAGCGCGAGGCGGCCGCGCTCGCCGTTCCGGCACTGGTCGTCGGCAACGCCATGGATGCCGTGCATCCGATGTCGAGCGCCTACGCGCTCGCCGCCACGATGCCCAACGCCGTCTTCGCCGAGGTCACGCCCAAGGCGCGCGACAGCAAGCAGCATTTCAGTGAGTTGCACACTGAGATCACCACGTTCCTCCAGTCCCACTCGAAAGTCCGGAGCCTCATTCCGTCATGACCAGCAAATCCCTGTCCGGCCCCGCCGCAATCGCCGCCCTGCCACGCAACAGGCTGCTCGGCGAATTCTCGCTGTGGTCGGCCGACCTCGCCAATATGGAACGCGACCTGAAGCGCATCGAAGCCTATGCCGACCTGCATCACATCGACGTCGCCGATGCCCGCTTCACCCCGGGCTTCCTGTTCTTCCCCGACCTCGTGGCCCGCATCGCCAGGCTGACGGCGAAGCCGATCCATGTGCATCTGATGGTCGAGGCCGAGATCGTCGAAGCGCAGACGCGCCAGTTCATCGAGGCCGGCGCCGACCTCGTCACCATCCACACCGAGAATGGCGAGGCGGGCCTGCGCGCCGTGCGGCTGGCGCGTGAACTCGGTGCCGAGGCCGGCGTCGTGCTGCGGCTGGAAACGCCTGTCGCGGCAATCGTCCCGTTCCTGGCGGAGGTGGCGTTCGTGACACTTCTCGGCACGTCGATCGGCGTCAAGGGCCAGAGCCTGTCGGAGCAGGCCTGTCCGCGCCTGATCGAGGCGCGCGCGCTGATCAGGAAGGCCGGCCGCGAGGCCGATATCATCCTTGCCGCCGACGGCGGCATCCGCCACGAGACGGTGCCCAGCTTGCGCGCCTGTC
>NZ_RZOI01001183.1:0-1036 GCF_004022645.1 Mesorhizobium sp. M4A.F.Ca.ET.020.02.1.1
GGCCATAGATGCGGCCCTTGTAGGTGCCGGTCTTGACATGCGCCGGCGACAGGCTGGCGAAATAGGGCAGCGACTTCGCCCAGTCGGTGATGTCCTCGAGCTGGCCGGCGGCCGAGAACGACGGCGTGTAGATGAGATCGAGCGACAGCGCGTCCGGCGCGGTGCCGCCGGCGGCGGCAGCGCCATATTTCGGGATGATCTCGGCATTGGGGATGATGTCGAGCTTGATCTGGTTCTCATGGCCCTTGTTGAAGGCATCGACGATGCGCGGCATGAAGTTGGAGCCGTCGGCGCGCACCCAGATGTTGGCGGTGTCGGCCGCGAAAGCAGGCAGGGCAAATATGCTCGCGGCGAGCGCGAGCCCGGCAATCATGGTCTTCATGGTTCTCCTCCTCATTGGTTCTCCTCCCGGTTCGGCCGCGCTTGGTAGCGCAGGCCCGTTAGCCGCCCGGCGGACGGCCGCATGACTGACGCACCACCAGCCGGCACGGCAGTTTTCTTATGCCCGGCGCGGCCGCCTGGCCGCCGACGAGCGAAAGCAGGGCGAGCCCGGCCTCGCGGCCGAGCGTGGCCAGGTTCATGTCGACCGAGGTCAGCGGCGGGCGCGTCGCCTCGGCCACGATCTCCCAATTGTCGAAGCCGACGACGCCGACATCCTCGGGCAACCGGATGCCGCGCTCGCGCAGCGCGTCGATGACGCCGCGCGCGATCTGATCGTTGCCGCAGAAGACGGCATCGGGCGTCTCACCCCTGCCCCGGCTGTCGAACAGCTTCGCCACCGCCTCGTGCCCCCAGCCTTCCGACCAGGCGCCGAGCAGCGGCTCGGCGGCCGGCAGGCCGTGCTCGGCCAGCACCTCGCGATAGGCACGCGCGCGCTCATGCACCACGGCAAAACTCGCCGGCCCGCTGACATGGGCGATGCGCCGGCGCCCGAGCCCACAAAAATGCTCGACCGCCAGCCGCGCGCCGCCGGCATCGTCGGAGACGAAGGCAACCGAGCCCGGATCGGGCTGGGTGAAGGCATAGATGACCGGGA
>NZ_RZOI01001184.1:0-1034 GCF_004022645.1 Mesorhizobium sp. M4A.F.Ca.ET.020.02.1.1
GTATGGAGACGGGGAGAAGGGGGCTGTCGCGAATTTCTCCGCCTATTCTGCACCGTTGGCGATTGGCGAAACCATCGGCAACAGCCCCTTTCTCCCCGTCTCTATACGGGGAGAAATGTCCGGCAGGACAATGAGGGGCGGCGCCATGCTTTCCAGAAAATTCCTGCGACGCAGCGCCATAGCCGCGGCTTGTTGCGTCGGCGTTGTTGCCCCTTCCACAGCCACCCTCTGGCAGCTCGACCGCGCCTATCCGCCGCCGCTGCCAGAAAAGCTGGCGGTCTCCACCGAAGTGCAGGACCGCGACGGTCAGCTTCTGCGCGCCTTCGCCACGCCTGACGGTTACTGGCGGCTCGAAACCCGGCTCGACCAGGTCGACAAGCAATTCGTCGACATGCTGGTCGCCTATGAGGACAAGCGCTTCTGGGACCATGACGGCGTCGACGTCCTGGCGCTTTGCCGTGCCGCCGGTCAGTTCGTCAGCAAAGGCCACATCGTCTCCGGCGGCTCGACGCTGTCGATGCAGCTTGCCCGGCTGATCGAGCCGCGCGACAGTCGCAGCCTCGGCTCCAAAATCAAGCAGATGCTACGCGCCATCCAGATCGAGCGGCGGCTTTCCAAGCGCGAGATCCTGGAGCGCTATCTGACGCTGGCGCCCTATGGCGGCAATCTCGAAGGCGTGCGCGCCGCTTCGCTGGCCTATTTCGGCAAGGAGCCGAAGCGGCTGACGGTCTCGGAGGTAGCACTGCTCGTCGCCCTGCCGCAACTGCCGGAGAAGCGGCGGCCCGACCGCAACCTCGACGTCGCGCATGCCGCGCGCGACCGAGTGCTGACGCGCATGGTTTCCGCCGGCCTGCTCGGCGACCGGGAAGCCGCGCGCGCTGCGCTGGACGATGTCTCCGGCCTGCGCCGCAAGCTGCCGGCGCTGGCCGCCCATGCCGCCTATGCCATGCTGCCCAAGGCCATACCGGGCAAGCCGCTGCAGCTCACCATCCGCAGGAGCGTCCAGCAAGGACTGGAACAGGTGGCGAAGCTGT
>NZ_RZOI01001185.1:0-1034 GCF_004022645.1 Mesorhizobium sp. M4A.F.Ca.ET.020.02.1.1
CCCCTCAAAAGCGCCGCGCGCGTCGAAACGCGCGAAGCCGCAACATTGTCAGACACGCGCGCCAACCGGATCAGCTCATGAACCCCCGCACCCGCCATGCTCTCGAGCTCATTCTCGACAATCTCGTCTGGTTCATGCTGGTCTTCGTGCTGGTGGTGTTTTCCCTGCTCATTCCGAACTACTTCCAGCTCGGCATCTTCGCCAACATCATCGAGGCCTCCAGCGTGCTGGGCGTGATGTCGATCGGCCTGGCGCTGGTCATCATCGCCGGCCACATGGACCTATCGGTCGAATCGGTCGCCGCGCTCAGCGCCATGGCGGTCGGCATCTTGTTCTGCTCGTCGGGCATCGGCCTCGGCGTGCAACTGCACCCGCAATGGCTGATGGTCCCGGTTTCGCTGCTGCTCGCCGTCCTCGTCGGCGGCATCATCGGCGTCTTCAACGGCTTCCTGATCGTCAGGCTGAAGATGAGCGCCTTCATCATCACGCTGGCCTCCTACATCTGGGTGCGCGGCCTGGTGCTCGTCGTTTCCGGTGGCCGCTCGGCACAGGACCTGGCGCCGGCGATCCGCTGGTTCGGCATCCAGCGCCTGATCGGCCTGCCGCTCACCGCCTGGATCGCCATCGCCTGTTTCGTCGTCTTCTCGCTGATCATGGCCAAGACGCCGTTCGGCCGGCACCTGGTGATGATCGGCGGCAACGAGACGGCCACCTTCCGCGCCGGCATCCGCGTCAACCGCAATTTGATCATCGCCTTCGTGCTTGCCGGCGCCATCGCCGGTCTCGCCGGCTGGCTGCTGGCCATCCGCACCTCCGGCGCCACCGCCAATCTCGGCGTCGGGCTTTTGTTCAACGCCTTCGCCGCCGTCGTCATCGGCGGCGTCAGCCTGAAGGGCGGCGTCGGCACCCTGCCCGGCGTCTATGCCGGCGTGCTCTTGCTCTCGGCCATCAACACGGCGATCAACCTGATGGGCCTGCCGGCCAATTTCACCCAGGTGATCCACGGCCTGCTGGTGCTGGCTGCGGTGCTGCTC
>NZ_RZOI01001186.1:0-1031 GCF_004022645.1 Mesorhizobium sp. M4A.F.Ca.ET.020.02.1.1
GCTCCGACAGTTCACCGATCTGCCAGGACTGCTCGCGCGGCCATGGCCAGCTGAGATGGATCGCGTCGACTTCGGCGGTGTCAGCGCCGATGTCGCCGCGATCCATCTCAGCTGGCCATGGCCGCGCGAGCAGTCCTGGCAGATCGGTGAACTGTCGGAGCAGCTCGCCTCGCTTGGCGAGACGGCGATCATGGCCGGCGACTGCAACGCCGTGCCGTGGAGCGCGGCGGTGCGGCGTGTCGCGGCGCTCGGCAAGCTCACCGTCATGCCGTCGGCCGGACCGACCTGGATGTACATCAAGCTGCCGGATGTCCTGCGGCGCTTCGCCGGCCTGCCGATCGACCAGGTGTTCAGCAAGGGCGGGGTGATCATCCATTCGGCGACGCGGCTCGAAGAAACCGGCTCCGATCATCTTCCCGTGCTGGTGGAGTTTTCGCTGCGTCCGCAAGAGCACAAGCCGGACGACGAGCATGAGACGGCGCTGGCGGCCGTCAAACAACCGGGCAAGACGCTGCGCTAGCGCTGCGTTCCTTCGATCCTCAAGGCTTGATCAAGGCATCCACCAGATGCTCGACATGGCCGCCATTGCGGTGCTCGCGGGCGTCGAAGGCCCTTTGCTTCGCCTCGTATTCGGCGTAGACGGCGTTGATACGCCGTCTCGCCTCCTGGCGGGTGCCGGTGCAAAACCAGTTGTCGGCAAGCTTGAGCCGACGGACCGACTTCGCGGTGGCCTGCATCATGCGCCTGGCGATGCGGCCATGCGTCTCCTCATGCGCACGGACGCCGGCGAAGAACCGCTTCCAGCGGCGTTCGAGTCGGGCATTGGCCGGCTGCGCCAGGCGGGGATAGGTGTAGGTGAGGTCGAGCACGCCGTCGGCCTGCCGCAGGTGGCAGACTCCATCGGTGCGGCTGATGGCGAGGTCCCAATTCACCGTATAGGCGGTGTCGGCGATGGCGCGGGTCATGAAGCCATGCTTGGGGCCGTTGCGGTCCATCGCCGCGACCAGGGCCACGCCTGTTGTACCTGATAT
>NZ_RZOI01001187.1:0-1031 GCF_004022645.1 Mesorhizobium sp. M4A.F.Ca.ET.020.02.1.1
CGCGTTGAGTTCGAGCTGCTTGAAGGTCAGCTCTTCCGGCGCCAGCGGCCCGCCGGCCAGCCAGCCGGCATCGACGGCCTCGTCGAGTTGCGGCGTCCAGCGCCCGGCAACGCCGACGCAGCCGCCATCGGCATCCGGCGCGACACTGTAGACAGCGTTGAAATTGAACGGCAGCCGCGAGGCCAGCACCTTGCCGTTCTTCCTGAAGCTGTAGGCAAGACGGTAGATAAAACGCACTTCGCCGCAACCCTGGTCGCCGCTCAAGGCGGCGAAATCGCGCCGGTCGAGCCGGTTGACAACGCCGACCAGCCGAAAGCGCGCCGCTTCCGTCTTCAGCCAGCGCATGTCCATGATGCGGCCGACATTGCCGTCGGTAACCTCGTAGAGCGGTCGCCCTCCGGCCTTCATTTCGGCGCGCAGCGCGGCGACGTCGGCCGCGACCGTCTCGACGATGGCATGATAGGCCGGCGCCTTGTCGTAGAGGGTCTTCAAATCATCCTTCCCGTCGACGCTGAACACGCCGGCGAATGAGAATCCCTTGGCATCGAGCGCGGCAAGCACCGCTGGATCGTCGACGATGGTCACCGGTGCCTCGGCGCGTGCGCCATGCGGCGCAGGCAGCGCGAAGATGATCGACAAGACGAGCGCAAGTCGCTTCATGCGAGGGCCTCAGCTTGACGGGCTGCGACCAGCTCTCGCAGCACCGGAACCATGGCGATCGGCAGATCCTCGGCGATCAGCCCCGGACCGAAGCGGTTGCCGGCCTCGGCATGGATCCAGACCGCCGCAGCCGCTGCTTCGAACACCGCCATGCCTTGCGCCCCAAGCCCGGCGATGATGCCGGCCAGAATGTCACCCGACCCGGCGGTGGCAAGCCATGGCGCGCCATTGTTGTTGATGGCCGCCAGGCCGTTCGGCGCCGCGATCACCGTATCGGCGCCCTTGTAGACGACGACCGCATTGGCGCGCTGGGCGGCCGCGCGGGCCCTGGCCAACTTGGAGAGGTTCTTGTCTGCAGCAATGTCCGGAAA
>NZ_RZOI01001188.1:0-1028 GCF_004022645.1 Mesorhizobium sp. M4A.F.Ca.ET.020.02.1.1
GATCCGGGCGGCGCTTCACCTCGATAGCCATTCGCGCGTGCTCATCATCAACTCCGAAGGCGCGACCGATCCCGGCCGCTATGCCGACCTGGTCGGGATGGCGCCGCAAGAGGTTGCGCGGGCGAGGCAGCCGGCATGAGCAATCTGACGATCAACGCCGACCGTCTTCTTGGCCGCATCGAAGAGCTCGGCAGCCTTGGCCGCGATGCGCAGGGCAGGCTGGTGCGTGTCGCCGCTTCCGACATGGACAAGCTCGGCCGCGACCGCCTCGTCAGCTGGCTGCAGGACGCAGGGCTCGCAGTCGCCGTCGACCGCATCGGCAACATCTTCGGCATCTGGCAGGATGATGCCAATGCCGGCCAGCCGTCGGTCATGCTCGGCTCGCATATCGACACAGTGATCGACGCTGGCATCTATGACGGCTGCTATGGCGTCCTTGCCGGCCTCGAAGCGATCGAGAGTTTGAAGGAGGCCGGCTTTACGCCGGCGCGCCCGCTCGTGGTAGCGGCCTTCACCAACGAGGAGGGCGTGCGGTTTTCGCCTGACATGATGGGCTCGCTGGTCTTCGCCGGCGGCCGGGATCTTGACGAGGCGCTGGCCTCGGTCGGCACCGACGGCTCGGTGCTGGGCAAGGAGTTGGAGCGCATCGGCTATGCCGGCAGGCACGAGCCCGGCTTCCTCAAGCCGCGTGCCTATGTCGAACTGCATGTCGAGCAGGGGCCGGTGCTGGAGCGCGAGGGCATCGCCGTCGGCGCGGTCGAAAACCTGCAGGGCATTTCCTGGCAGCGCATCACGATCGAGGGCGAGGCCAACCATGCCGGCACAACGCCGATGTCGATGCGCCGCGATGCCGGCGTCGCCGCCGCGCGGGTGATCGGCTTCCTGGCGGACCGCGCCGGCGCCTCGCCGACGCCGACGGTCGCCACCGTCGGCACCATCGCCTTCGAGCCCAACGCCATCAACGTCATACCGTCGCGGGCGACCTTCACCGTCGACCTCCGCGATCCCGACGAAACGCACCTTCGCGA
>NZ_RZOI01001189.1:0-1021 GCF_004022645.1 Mesorhizobium sp. M4A.F.Ca.ET.020.02.1.1
GCCTGTTGCAGCGCCTGTTTGTCGCCGGTGGCGGCACCGTGGGCGTTGAGCGCCTCGGCCTCCTGGTTCTTGTAGTTCCAGCGCAGCTTGTCGTCCCATTTCTCGACTAGCGCGAGGGCCTTGCCGTAGTCGCTCGCCGCCGATTTGTAGTCGAAGACCAGGGCGGAGGAGTCGGCGCGCCTGGCATAGATGGCGGCGTCTGCGAGCCGCTTCTGCTTGACCAGTTCCTCCGCCTGGTCGACGGCGCCGCTGGTCTGCTCGACCCGGGCCACCGCCTCGTCGAGGAACTTTCGCGCACTGACGATGGCGCCCTGGCCGATCGCCTTGTCGGCCGAGGCGACGAGGCGCTTGATCTCGGGGTCGTCGGTGCTGAGCGCGTCGCGCTCTGACAGCATCTTCTTCAGCCGCTCGGCCTGGGCATCGAGGAGCTTTTCCAGGTCCGTTGGATCCTCTGGTATCTTCTCCGTGCCCAGCGCCTTGAGCACGCCATAGAGCGCGTCGAGCGGCACGCCGTCCTGCTGCGAAGCCAGTTCCACTTGCGAGCGCTTCGGATCGGGCAGGTCGGCGATGGTCAAAAGCAGTTGCCGCCGCTCGCCGGTGATCAGCCCGTCATCGCCGGTCGGCTCCTGCGGCGCGACGCCGAAATAGAGCAATCTGCGCAGGCTTTCATTGACCCAGGGTCGCTGCCGCGCCTTGGTGTCGAGATAGACCTCCTCGGTCACCATGCGCATGACCGATCCGAATTCGGTGCCCTTCATCGCGGCGAGGTGGCGCAGCAGCGCCGCCGCATAGGGGCTGTTCTCGCCGGCGGCGCCATCGAGCGCCGGGCGTCCCGGCTCGGCGGCGAAGCCGACCACGGTTCCGAGGTTTTCCGTCGCCGGCGCGCTGCCGAGCGCCTTGGCGCCGCGCAACGGTTCCAGCCCGCCGGCGCCGATCGGCGAGGCCGAGGCGGTCGGCGCGCGGCGCAACTCCGCGCCGGGCGGGAACGGATTGGTGCGGCAGGCATCGAGCAGCATGATCG
>NZ_RZOI01000118.1:0-11323 GCF_004022645.1 Mesorhizobium sp. M4A.F.Ca.ET.020.02.1.1
GTCCTGGCAGCCAGGCAAATCGCACCCAAGCGAAGACCTATGGTGACCTGCTGAACATTATCGTGCGCCTTGCTCCCGGCGACCGGAACCGCGAAGCGCTCCTTCGCCCGCTGCTGGAACTCGGCACGACAGCAGTCGATGATGGGGATCCAGCTGCGATCGTAGCGCCCTGGCACCCGCTCAGGCTGGCGGCGATGTGGCGCAAAGCCCATCGTGTATCGTCAATTATCCGCATCGCGCTCACCGGAGGCGACGATCAGGTTGGGGACACCAGACTGTATTTTCGCGATCTGGCCTCAGACCTCGAGCATCCCCTCTACCCTGAAGTGATTGTTTCGTGGAACGGTCGGAAGGCCGAGCTACTGTCGCTGGTTGATACTAAGGGCGACTATTCGCTTCATGAAGCTCCAGTCGCGTCGGGCGCTATTTCGGCTGATGTCAATGACGATCCGACCGCAGGCTCAGAATGCGTTCTGGACCTCGTCCGTCGGTATTTGGCACTCCACCCGCACGAACGTGCGAACATGTCGGTGGTCCTGTTCAATTGCGATTCCGCACGGCTACCCCAGCACGTGGTGCAGGGCTTAGGCGGAATTCACGATGATGCTGAGGACGTACGCTGCCAGGTGCTGTTGCGGCATATTGACTCAACGCGCCTCCGAGAACTCTACCGGTCGATCTTGACAGCCGAGGAAGATGCCGGGGCAAACACCTATTCCGCTTCCGAAGCGACCCAGGACTTCATGGCACGGCTGAGAATCAGCGTGATCGCGGACGAGGCTCCCCCACCTGATCCGCGGGACGGCCGGCCCTATGACATCGTCTTTAGCCAAGACGTAATTTCCCGGCACGCGATCCTGGAGTGGCATGCGGAATCGGCCCGGCCGGCGGAGCTGGAGGATTTGTTGCCCGCCCGCTGGTCCCGGCGTCGTCCCGCTTCCGCCGACGATCTGAAGTCCGTTGTCTATCTGTGCTGCCCCGTCCAATGTCATGAAGGATGGGCTTTTCTGTCGGCGGGAACGACCTTCCTGAAGGGCGACTTCCGCGAGGATGGCGATCGACGTCTGCTCCCCACGCGACAACTGGATTTCCATGATCCACAAACGGCTAGGATCTTCTCCGAAACGCACGATTTGGGTGCATGGGTGGTGAACTACGACGAGCTGCTGGATCGTCGACAGCTTCAGAACCAGAAGGTTCGTGTCATCCGGTACAAGCAGTCCGCTACCCAGGGCCGCAACGTCGTGATCTCTTCGCTCGCGCCACTCGGGCTGCTGCGCGCGATGGTGCGCTCACGAATGGACGATATGAACCTCGGTCTTGACGAGGCGGGTATGTCTCGGCTGGCGCACAAGCTCATCGAAGCTGCGAACGACGTGTCGGGCGATATCGTTCTCAGAGCCGCGAAGAGAGGCGAAGCGGCAAGCGAGCTCATAGGCGTCGTCCTGAGCCGCTACCTGGCACGACATGAAATGGAGCCGTCCGCCCTTGTGGGATGGTATTTTCTAGATGATTACGCGGCATGGCTTGGCGCACGCGAAGAAACACAGGCCGATATCCTTGCGCTGTCACCCCGAGAGCGATCCGACGGACGCTTGGAGCTGACGATAGTAGTCACTGAGGCGAAGTATGTCGGATCCACGATCCTGCCGGCCAAGCGGAAGGAGTCCGAAAAACAGCTGCGGGACACCGTCAAGCGGATCGGAGAGGCGCTGCTCGGAGAGGGCAACCGTCTTGATCGGGATTCTTGGCTGTCACGCTTGGGCGATCTCGTGCTAGACGGCATTCAGATCCCAGCGGCGAGCCCGGTCAATCTGTCCGAGTGGCGTCGCGCGATCCGCGAAGGTCAATGCGACGTACGGATCAAGGGCTATAGCCATATATTCGTCCCGACGCCTGGCGACGGTCCCAATCCCACCTATATCTCAGCGATTCCCGGCGTTGAAGACTGCCAGCAGGAAATCTATGGCCGTTCTGAGCTCAAGACCTTACTTTTGGCGTTCGCGGCGGACCGCGATCCGACCGATATTCGTCACGCCGCTGGAGCGCAGCCCGCAACAACGAATTACTGGACGATGCCGGAGTCCTCGGCGGAGACTGTCCCCGAAGTAGAGTCACCAGAGCCGCCTTTTGCGACTGCGGCCGCCATCGAAGACAACTCAGTCGGTGCTATATCGGAGATGCTTACCGGGGTCGGCGATCAGGCTGAACCGGATGCCATTCGTGCGATTGTCCTGGCGAATCTGCGCGAGGAGGAAGAGGACGTCGCATGGCTTACGACCGTGGCCGCATCCACGCGGGCAGCTCTTCAGCAACTCTCGCTGCAGGCCAAGTCAGTTGGCCAGACGCTGACGCCGAATTCCGCTATCCTTCGTTTCGCCGGAAGCGCCAACCTCACCGTTGAGCAAGTGATGCGCAAACGCTCGGAGCTCCTCACGACATTTGGGTTGAATGTCATTTCGGTTCGGCCGGAACCTGGCACCGTCGCGATTGCCGTCGCGCGGCCAAAAAGGCGCATCGTGACGATCGAACAGGTGTGGGATCGCTGGAAGCCACAGCGGGGGGACCACGGCAATCAGGACATCGTCATCGGACTGAAGGAGGAGGACAATTCGCTCCTGACCTTTTCGCCGGGTGCGCTCCATGCCCCGCATACGCTGATCGCGGGCAGCACAGGCTCGGGAAAATCCGTACTCATGCAGACGATCCTTCTTGGGCTCGCCGTCACCAACACGCCGCAACAGGCGCGCATCGTTCTGATCGATCCCAAGCAGGGCGTGGACTATTTCGCCTTCGACACGCTCCCGCACCTGGACGGTGGCGTGATTGACACACAAGACGGTGCCATTGACCGCCTCGAAGCGCTCGTCGGTGAGATGGAGCGCCGCTACAAGCTTTTCCGGAGCGTCCGAGCAGCTAACATCACAGTTTATAATTCCAAAGTCAGTGAGACCGAGCGCCTTCCAACGTATTGGGTCGTTCATGACGAATTTGCGGAATGGATGCTCACTGAGGAATATCGAATCTCGGTAACCGCAACGGTTGGCCGGCTCGGGGTGATGGCCCGCGCTGCTGGCATCTATCTGATTTTCGCCGCTCAGCGTCCGGAGGCGAACGTCATGCCGATGCAGTTGCGATCGCAGCTCGGCAACAGACTTATTCTGAGAGTGGATTCTGAAGGAACGTCCGAAATCGCACTTGGCGAAAAGGGCGCCGAGAGGCTCCTCGGTCGAGGACACCTGCTTGCCCGGCTGGAAGGCGAGCAAGACCTTATTTACTCGCAGGTTCCGTTCGCCTCCTCTGATTTCATTGAATCGATCGTGGATCATCTCGCGGAGACGTATCGAGTGTAGCGGGCAGATTCTGACGCAACATGTCTATCGTGGCGCAGAACGACGCCAAGCAATGAGAAGCCCACGCCATACCGACTCCGGCTCCGTCCGTGTCGCGCTCACTAGACGCTGACGTGAGCAGACTAAGCGGCCTCGGTTTCCTCGTTCGTGTTCTCGAACGGAAGATAGCCTTTATAAACCAACTGATTGCGGATTACGGACTGGTGCACACCGAACCTCCTTGCAGCTGCCTGCATAGCTTCGGGCGTAGCATCGTTTACGTCGAGAACTAGTTGTAGGTCATCGAAGGGGCACAGTAGGCTGTGCGCAAACGCGCGCTGGAACTTCTGGCGGTCGGTCTTCGAGCGACTGATGATACCGAAGTCGGCTTCCGTCTGCCATACAGCATCCCCGAACTGTCGAGCGAGTTCAAAGCGGCGATCGTATGGCTTCTGAGTCTGCAGGGCGACGCGGGACTTCTTCCTATCGCCAATGCGGGCGCCGTAGGGCAGCTTTCGCGCAGTCGCGGTAGCCGACTTCAAATCGTCCCACCGCGCCTTGAAAACATCTTCAAAGACTTCGTGCCTCAGTAGGCCCCTCGGGACACCAATGATGGCCCTGAGTTCTGTGGCCGCAGCTTCGGCCATTTGCCATGGACTTGCATAGCCCGGCAGATTCCATTCACGCTCGAGGCTATCTGCCAAACTCAGATCGACTTCCACTTCCGAATCGTGTGTGGCCTCGAGCGCTAGGCTCAAGGATTGAGCCGAACTTGCTCCGGGCTGTGCATGTGCCGCTTCCTCGACGCCGTCCTCGCCAGCAACGTCCTCCATATTGATCAATGCGTCGATGACTTCGTCTGGTGCGGCATCTGGATCGAACCCTAGACAAGCTTCCAATCGTCGCCAGGCGGCCAACTCTGGATCCCGGCGCTCGTTAGCGATTTGGCCGAGTGACGTTTCCAGTGCTTTGCCGTCCACCGTCTTGGCGCAGTGTCCAAGAACGGCTTCAAAAAGGCGATCCAATTCCGCCTCGTATTCGTCAGCGGCGACCATGCCTACCTTGAACTCAAAATAGGACTGGGGACCATTGACAACATTTTTGCCGACGCTTGGGGCGAAGGCGATGCGGTCTCCGACACTGAAGATCATCACAGGAGGCCAGAGTGCACCGCCGCTCGCCGAGTTCAACTCATGGCGCAGGCGCCAGTCCACCGAAGGGAACCTGAAATCCCTGATCGTCTCCCAGCGCAGACGCCACCAATTGTCTGCCAACCACAGTGCGAGGCCCGTGGAAGAGGCTCGGAAATAGTCCCTTACCGTCTGCTTTTCGGTATCCGCAATTCTTGAGATGACTCGGTCTCCCACGCGGAGAGAAATCGCAGCCACGTCGTCGCTGCCCTTCGGCCAGGCGGCAGAGAATTTGAAGTAGCTCGAAGAAGTCATCTGTAGAAGACCTCCGCCGCCGCGATAGCTGCCTGTGCGTTCGGATCTTGATCTACCGGAAATCCGCCGTCCACGAAAGCGACCTCCCTAGCTCTCACCAGGACGTGTCTCGCGTAGGCGTCTCCAGGAAGAATGGGGTAGCCGTGATACTGGGCTAAGCCAGAATTAGTAATTCGGAGCTCAAAGATCCAGCCGCTCTCGTCGATCGTCCAGAGCAAACTCGGGACATCACCATCGGTCTGATCCGACCAGAGTCCGAGCATCACTCCCCGTTTAAGGAGATCGGGAATCCGGGTGAAGTTGTCCTTGCCAAAATCTGCATGTGCGTCGCAGTACGTCCGTTCGACATCCGGGCCGGCATAAGGCGTGAGCTTGTAGGCCGTTGGATTGAATTTGTGTTTTGAGTAAGCGCCGTAGGTCACGCGCGCTGACAACCCCGCCCTGGACTCTGCGGTGGGCAGGGTGGCGCTCAGGCGTCGGTTCGCGTTGTTTCGCGAGCGTTGTGTCACGATGCGGGGTGCCGGCTTCTTTCTGGGCATTCAAATCTCTTCATGCTTTTGGCGCCAATCACGTGTGCATCACGGGCATTACCCTCATTTTCGCGGACCGAACAGTCTGGCTAAGAAGCCGCGCCTCTCCAGCTAGCAATTTCGAACTCAACTTCGGCTTGGCTCCGGGCTGATTAAAGAACGGGTTGGGGTCCGCCACCGGCTCCGGAATCTCGAGGACGTTCGGGACGCGCATCGTGGCGACGTCGAATAGACACAGCTGCGCTGCTCGACCCTGTCTCAACGTTCCCATTCACGAGCGTCGTCAAACCGGACTGGCCACGACTTCAAGGGGTCGTCCTCAGTCGGACGTTATCTATACACCCTTTCTACATCCTTGAAGAAGGGGAGTTGATCGGTCGCGCACCTGTAAGTCAACCCGAAACCAGACGTTCATCGGCCCCAATTCGGTCATTTCGAGACATGCGAAACCGCCTAAGTGGCGATTGGAAATCAATACCATAGCGCCCGCATTGTTCATGGTTTGTGCCTCGAAAGTCGCATAAAGGGCAGACTGGAACATGGAACTTGGGTCGCGAGGTGGATCAAATGCGTTACGCAGGGTCGCAGAACGCGCAAGAGACATTGCAGGTCATCTATAATCGAGCTGTCGGCCCAGCCGACTTCCTATTCGTGCCAGTGAGCAATGGCAATCGTACCAGCGACAGCACCCATTGCTCGCTGCTGCTCGTTGATGGCCGCAACCCGGAGCGGGTCGCCTATCACCACGACTCCTCCCGGACAGGGCCACAACGACGAGCCTGCAAACCAGCTCGCAAGGGTGCTGAACGGCACCTTCGAGGCAGCCCCCATGACCCGACAGCCGAATGCTTATGACTGCGGCGTGTTTGTGTTGGCACGTGGGCGCCGATTGGACAATTGATGGCCGGGCAGCGGCGCCGGGTCGCTGCGACGACCTCGTCGCCGACCGGCAGGCGCTGCAAGACCGGCTGAGGCGGCGCTTCCACACGGGATTTGTCTAAAATTCCAAGGGGGATTTGTGGAGGTATGACGCCGACAGGCCGCCTACCGCCAGACTACCCCGCTCATGAACGCGACGCCGGCAGCACTCCCATCTCCTTGAGCAACCAGGCAGCGCCGTCAATCTTGTCCATGGTCCAAAGCATGAAGCGACTGTCGACATGGATGCTTCGACTGCGGTCTGCGGCATATGCCCAATCGGAGATCACTCCATCGAGCGTGCCATCAAAGGCGAGACCGACGAACTCGCCGCGCCCATTCAGCGTGGCCGAGCCGCTATTGCCATTGGTAATGTCGACCGTGGACATGAAGTCGACCGGCAAAGTGCCCAGCTCCGGCGCGACATAGGGGCCATAATTCTTGGCCCGGATCGCAGCGACGGCGGCGGCGGGCGCATCAAACTCGCCCTTGCCAGTGTGCTTGGCCAGAAGTCCCTCAGCCGTGGTGAATGGCGTCCAGATCTGCCCGTCGCGTGTTCGCCCCGACACCTTGCCCCAGGTGATGCGCAGCGATCCATTCGCGTCGGGATACACCGGCCGGCCAATCGCCTGCCAGTAGGCGCGCAGGCCCTGCATATAAGTCGCGCGCGCCGCCTGCGCTCGGCCAGCGCGGTCCTTCGCCGCGCGCTCCGCAGCTATGTCGCCGGGATAGAGCGCGACCGCCAGCTTGATGAAAGGATCGTCCGACGCCTCGAAGGCAGCAGCCCGCTTGTCGAGCCAGCCGAGCCGCGTGGCCGTGTCGGCGAGTTTGGTTTCTGCATAAAGTCGGTCAAGGCCGATTTGGTCCAGAGCCGTTTCGAACGCAGTATCGCGGTCCTTTGCGTCTAGCCGGCGATATTCATCGAGCGCGGCCTCAAATAGCTTGCGATCGATGTCGGGCAGGTAACCGCGTTCGATCTGCGTCAGTTGATCCACGGTCTGGTTACGGTCACGATCCTGAAAGCCGCGTTCGCGGTCTTCATCGAGCTTCTCGTGCTCCTTGGCCCAGCGATACAGAGTGCGCGCGGATGAGAGCATTTGCGCGCGGTTCAGCAGCGCCTGGCGCAGCCCCTCGAGCGAGGCCTGGCTATTCTCGTCCACCATGGCGCCCAGTTCGCCGATCGCTGCGCCATAGCGCGCCTGCCGCGCGGGATCGTCGGCGACCCAGTCGAGATAAGCTTTCTCCTCGATCGCCTTGCGCACGTCGAGCCCGATCGCATTGGCCCCGGCGAGATCGCCCGCCAACTTCTTCTTGTAGTTTTCCACGCCTTGCAGGATGGAGGCGTAGCGGATCTGCGCTTCTCGATTGCCTGCCGTGGTTTGGTTTATCTGGGCCGCATAATCCGACAGCAAATGCTGCAACAGCGGTTCGTACCGCGCGAAATTGAACCGTACTTCATCCGCCGTGCGGAACCGATTGGTTTCTCCGGGAAAGCCGACGACCATGACGAAATCGCCGTCTTGCACGCCTTTAGAGGCAATGCGCAGCCAGCTCTTCGGCCGGTAGGGCACGTTGTCGCGCGCATAAGGCCGGGAGGAACCATCAGGAGCGACATAAGCGCGGTAAAAACCGAAGTCGCCTGTGTGGCGCGGCCACGTCCAATTGTCCGTTTCGCCGCCGAAGTTACCGATGCCGAGCGCGGGCGCATAGACTAGGCGCACGTCCTGAATTTCGAGCTTCTGCTGGAGATAGTAGGAGGCGCCGCCATAATAGGACTCCACGTCGCAGCGGCGATTGGGCTGTTCTTCACATGCGGCGATCAGCGCCTTCCGGTTCCTGTCGAGCCGCTCATAGCGGGCAAAGCCGTTCAGCTTGTCCGATACGCCCTTGAGCATGTCGGCGGTCACATCACGGATATCCTCGATCACATAGATGCGGCTGCCGGGCACCGCGGGTAATTCTTCACCAAGGCTTTTCGCTAGAAATCCCTTGGTGAGATAGTCTTGACTCTCCTTGCTGTTGTACTGGATCGATTCCAGCACGCAGTGACGGTTGGTCGCAACCAGTCCTTGCGGACTGACGAAGGAAGCTGAACATCCGCCCAGTGATACGATCGCGTTGAGCGGGGCAGTGTCTAGACGGCTGAGCTGCGCGGGATCAAGCTGGAGTCCATTCGCGCGCATGGCCGCGCCAAGTTCCGTAATCTGGGCCGGCATCCACATGCCTTCGTTCGCCGACGTCCAGAGCAAGTTCATAGCGGTGGCTTGGGCCAAACGACTAAAATTCGAGTTCATGCTGATCTCGTTCCCATTCTGTGTATTGTTCTCCGCTGATCTGGATCGATGAGCTATCGGGCTGACCGGCGTCCGCAAGCGCCTGCGCGGCAGCCACTGGGTGAAGAGTGAGTGGACGGTCAACACAAAAATCTGGGTGACGCTCCCCTCACATTGTATCGGCAACGTTTGCGGATCATCCGTTGCACTAATCGTGCCAAAGGATGCCTGAGACGCCCTTCGGGTCCCGCGGAGAAGTCATTCGAGACGCCTCTAACAATATCTCCCGCATTGCGGGCCGGCCATTGGAGCGCCTCGTCAATAAAGCTTTCAATCACCTACGTGGTAAGGGCCTTGCGTGTCCGACCTCCGACATTTGGGTCCGACCTCCGACATTTGGTTGTAGACCCGACACTCTCGTCCTCGCTCGCGACGAAGCCCACTGCCGAACAGCCGTCGTTAATTGTGAGAATGCGTGCTATCGTTTCTGTTACGTGCGGTGTTGCGCGAGGACGAGGGTGCGAGGAGTGCCCGGACTTCCCCTTGCCGCAAATCCGCTCGGCGCTTGGCGACATAACCCGGCGGACTATGTGCGCGAGTGCCGGCGTGAGGCGCGAAAGTAAATCTGGGATGAAACGTCGACCATCCGAATCGAGCATGGAAACCTCATCAAAGCGACAACCGCCAACCGGGTTCGCGAGGCAGGCGCGTTCGTCGTCCCGACGAACATCACCTTTGCTGTCGTCGCTCGGGACGGAGCCAGATACGGCATGTCCGCCGAATCCCTTGAAAAGGTGAGCTTCGTTCTCGATGCCGGCTTGTCGGCGCTCGAAACGCTTCAAAGCGCTGGCGTGACCATGGGCTACGGCTCCGATCTGCTTGGCCAGATGCATAGGCACCAATCAGAGGAATTTCTTCTGCGCGGCCGCGTTCTCAAGCCTCGGGACGTGATCCGATCCGCGACGGTGGATGCTGCCCGCGTGCTCAACATGGAAGGCCTCATTGGCACCATCGCGCCTGGCGCTCACGCAGATCTCATCGCCGTCTACGGCAATCCGTTGAAGGACCTCGCGATTTTGTCCGATCCCGCCCGGCTTCGAAAGATCATCAAGGGCGGGCGAGTGGTGAAGAATGAATAACCAGACGCAGGTAATCCGTTGCCATTCAGGGGAATTACGCAACACAGGCAGGAGCACAACAGAACGTATTGAGCAGCTACCGATGGTTGCGAAGGCATGACGCTGCGATTGCCGCCTTCGTGCTGCCGGTGCTCAAAACTCTCAATCGTCCCTGACCAGCCTTGAAATCTCGGCGCTAATGTCGGCTCCTTCGTAGGGCAATGCCTGAGGACGTTTCTCGCACGCCTAGCCGTCATGATACACGCGCTCATTTGATTGCGTGGCATCGGTGGAGAGCGCTGTCACAAACGGCTGGACGACATTCCTCATATCGCGCCG
Organism: Mesorhizobium sp. M4A.F.Ca.ET.020.02.1.1; assembly: GCF_004022645.1. NCBI lineage: Bacteria > Pseudomonadati > Pseudomonadota > Alphaproteobacteria > Hyphomicrobiales > Phyllobacteriaceae > Mesorhizobium > Mesorhizobium sp. M4A.F.Ca.ET.020.02.1.1. The sequence goes on from NZ_RZOI01000118.1 coordinate 9,956, forward strand.
GCGGAGCCTGTTTTCGCCAAAGTCGAACTCGCGGGTGACGCCTACGGCCCCTGCCAAGTTAATCCCATTTGAGATCGAATGCGGTGGGCGTGCCGCTCCTAGCAGCGCCGTTTTTCCCATTGACGTGAAAACATCAGAACAAAGTACTCATAGAACATCGTTTGGTTTCGGTGGTGGCCTATGGCGCATGTGTGGGAGATAGATCACTTGGCACGATTATCGGTTCTTGGAATATCCGGCGGTGTAAGCAACCCGTCCCGCACCACGGCGGTCGTCAATGCGCTGGTCAAGGCGGTCGCGTTGCGCCTGCCTGCCGACACCGGTCTGATTGAGATCACGGAGGCAGCACCGTCGCTTTTCGCCGGACTATCCCGCGGCGCACTTGGCGCATCTGGAGAAGCGATTATCCAGCGTGTCGAGAAGGCCGATTTGCTCGTGGTCGGAACGCCTGTCTATAGGGCTTCCTACACTGGCGCTCTCAAGCACCTGTTCGACCTGGTCGACTATCGCGCGTTGACGGGCAAGACCGTGCTTCTCGCGGCGACCGGCGGGAGCCCATACCATGGCCTGGTGCTCGAACATCAGCTCCGGCCATTGTTCGGCTTTTTTGGCGCTGTCACCGTCCCTACGGGTGTCTACGGCACGCCCGACGATTTCGTCGATGGCGAAATCGTCGGCGCAGCCATCATCGAGCGTATTGCAAGGGCCGCTACCGACGCGGTCTCCTTGCTCAACTCAAGTCACGCAAATGCCGCCGTCGCCACCCGCGTCGGCTGAGCCAATCAACAGGGGAAACGACGACATGAGTTCGCATTCCGACGCCATCAAATTCGCCTACTGGGTCCCGAACGTCTCCGGCGGCCTGGTCATCTCCAACATCGAGCAGCGGACGGGTTGGGATATCGACTACAACCGCAAGCTCGCCCAGATTGCCGAGGCCAACGGGTTCGACTATGCGCTGAGCCAGATCCGTTTCACAGCCGGCTATGGGGCCGACAACCAGCACGAATCAGTCTCGTTCAGCCATGCCTTGCTTGCCGCGACCACAACGCTGAAGGTCATCGCAGCGATCCTGCCCGGTCCGTGGAACCCTGCGCTGGCGGCCAAGCAGATCGCTACCATCAACCACCTGACCAATGGCCGCGTCTCCGTCAATGTCGTCAGCGGCTGGTTCCGAGGCGAGTTCGCCGCGATTGGCGAACTCTGGCTCGATCATGACGAGCGCTATCGCCGGTCGGAGGAATTTATCCGAGCGTTGCGCGGCATCTGGACGGAAGACAGCTTCACGCTGAAGGGCGATTTCTACCGCTTCACCAACTATTCCATGAAGCCGAAGCCGATCGAGCCCTTGCCCGAGATATTCCAGGG
>NZ_RZOI01001190.1:0-1010 GCF_004022645.1 Mesorhizobium sp. M4A.F.Ca.ET.020.02.1.1
CGGATTGATCGGTCGGTTCGAGCTAAACTTAGGTGCGACCGGGCGCGCGTCAAATAGGGAAGTCCAAAATTTGTTGAACTATTATCTGGGCCAGCGCTGCTGAGCTCTTCCCAAGGGAAGAGGGAAAGGCAACCCTTGCGCCTCACCCCATCCGCCATACCTATAGAAGAAACCGACCCCCCCAGGATGAACCGATGACCCTCGAACAAATCTCGCGCTCCGTCGTGGCCGTCCGCGCCACGGTTCCGGACGATGCCTTCACCGCCAACACGCTGGGCACGCGCCGCGAGGGCAGCGGCGTCGTCATCCGCGACGATGGGCTGGTGCTGACCATCGGCTATCTCATCACTGAGGCCGAGGAGGTCTGGCTGACCGACCAGGACGGCCGCGTCGTGCCCGCGCATGCGCTAGCCTACGACCAGGAATCGGGTTTCGGCCTGGTGCAGGCGCTGTCGCCGCTCGGCCTGCCTGCGGTGGCGTTGGGCGATGCCCACAAGGCCAGCGTTGGCGATGCCGTGTCGCTGGTCGACGGCATCGGCCAGAGCGTTCGCGCCCATATCGTCACCAAGCAGGAATTCGCCGGCTATTGGGAATACCTGCTCGACGAGGCGATCTTCATCGCGCCGGCTCATCCTTCCTGGGGCGGGGCGGCGCTGTTCGACAAGGTCGGCAACCTGCTCGGGGTCGGGTCGCTGCGCCTGCAGATGAGCCGTGCCGGCGAGGTTGCCGACATCAACATGATCGTGCCGATCAACCTTCTGCCGCCGATCCTCGACGATCTCCTGACCCGCGGCCAGGTGGCGAAACCGCCGCGCCCGTGGCTTGGCGCCTTCTCGGCTGAGTCGAACGGCGTGGTGGTGGTGATGAGCGTCACCGAAGGCGGCCCCGCCGCCGAGGCCGGCCTGCGCCAGGGCGACATCATCTCCGATGTCAGGGATGGCGAGGTCGACGGGCTGGCAGACTTCTACCGCAAGCTCTGGCAGAACCCGGCCGGCTCCGAAATCCCGCTC
>NZ_RZOI01001191.1:0-1008 GCF_004022645.1 Mesorhizobium sp. M4A.F.Ca.ET.020.02.1.1
ATTGACTGCCGACCACCACCGGCTTGCGGCCGAGTTGCGCCCAGGTGAAGTTCCCTTCCGGCTGCCGCACGCCTTCGAGCCTGCCGGCGCAGTGATCGGGCGCGGCCTCCGCCACCAGCAATTTCATCCCGCTGGCCAGTGCCCGCGACAGCGTCGCCGTCGAGTGCCAATCGCCAGGAGAGAATGCGATCTGCGCCAGGATGTCGCCCTCGTCGAAGCCCGACGTCATCTTGTGCAGGCTCACCCCGCCATGCGCCTCATACTGCTCGTCGACGACGAGCCGCGCGATCGGATGCGGGCCCTTGTAGTTGGGCAGCAGCGCCGGATGCAGGTTCAGTCCGCCTTTCGCGAACAGCTTCAGCAAGGTCTCGGGAATAAGCGTGAGAAACCCGAACGTGATGAGGACATCGGCGTGGAAGCCGGCAAGGCGCTGGCCAAGCGCGGCCCAGTCGTACGGGCGGCTGAATTCGATCAGCGGCACCTCGGTGGGGATAAGATGCCGCTTCAGCACGAGCTTGCGTTTGCGCCGCCGCCGCCAGGTGCTGAAGCTCGACTGTTTGCCGGGCCGCGGACCAGGCACGACAAGCGCGGCGATGTGATGGCCTTTCTCCAGCCAGCCGGCGAGCATCGGGGCCGTGATCGGCGTTATTTCGATGATGAAGACGGCCGAGATGGGTCTGTCCGGGGCTGCTGTGTGATCAGCCACGATACGGCCTCGGCCTCGCTAGCCGCTGGATCCAGCGGAACGCGTCGCGGCGCAGCCGCGAGCGCATCTTGTCCCTTGAATTGACGCCGAGCAGCGTCTCGCGGGTAATCAGTCGCCTGGCGAGCCGGATGCCGAGGTCGGGCTTGACCCGGTTGGCAAGGTCGAGGGCGCGCGCCTCGTCGAAAAGCCTGCCGGTCACGTCGAGCACGGTCGCCAGTTCGAGCTCGATGCCGGTCATGCGCGCGGCATCCAGCAGCCGCGCTTCGGCCGCCGCCGACTGCAACGCCCGCACGCCTTGCAGC
>NZ_RZOI01001192.1:0-1003 GCF_004022645.1 Mesorhizobium sp. M4A.F.Ca.ET.020.02.1.1
CCCATGCCCCGCTATGCCACCATCATCACCGCTGACGACGGACACGACGTCGTAAGCGCCATCGGCGTCTTCGAAGGCACCGCCAAGCCGCTGCGCTCCGGCCGTGTCGAGGAGGTCGCGCCCGGCGTGCTGATCGGCATGGTGCGCGGCGGGCCGGTCGATGCGGTCGGCGGCTTCGGCTTTCCAAACGGCGCTGAGGGCGGCCGGATGATCGGCATTGCCAGCACGGCGAGGCCGGGCAAGGCCGAGCCAGCCGCCGTCCAGATCGAAGCCGCGCCGGCCGGCACGGCGGCATCGGCCGAGAGCGCGGCGCCCAAGCCGGCGCGCAAGCCGACCAAGCCAAGGCGCGCCAAAACCGGCAAGCGCCGGAAGCCCGCCGTCGCGCGGTCCAGGCCGTCGAAGTCGGCGGTCGTTCCCGCCGCCGTGCCCGGCAGCAGCGAGCCGGCGGCGTCCCATGGCTGACGCGCCGTCGCGTTCGCGCCGGGCGCGGAAACCGGCAGGCGTTCCCGTCCGCCCGAAGCGGGCGAAAAAGACCATCGGCGATGATTTCGCCGCCGCGCTGCGCCAGGATTTCCGTGACCATGGCGCCGGCGTCATCGCCAAGGTCAGGGCGGAAAAGCCCGACCAGTATCTGAAGATCGTGCTGTCGGTGCTGCCCGGCCCGAAGGATTCTGATGCCCACACCAACACTCTGGACACACTGAGCGATGAGGAGATCCGCGCCCGCATCCGCGCCCTCGAAGCGATCGTCAGGCCGTTCCTTGGGGACGGAGTATCTGGCGCTGCTGACGGAGCTGGAGCGCCGGCGCCGCGCTAACCATTTGGCCGCTTACCGGCCCTATCCCAGGCAGGCGCAGTTCCATGCCGCGGGCGCTGCCAACCGCGAGCGCCTGTTCATGGCAGGCAATCAGCTTGGCAAGACCAGGGCGGGGGGCGCCGAATGGGCGATGCACCTCACCGGCCGCTATCCCGACTGGTGGCAAGGCAAGGTGTTCGACATGGC
>NZ_RZOI01001193.1:0-997 GCF_004022645.1 Mesorhizobium sp. M4A.F.Ca.ET.020.02.1.1
CGGCGCGGCCGGATTTCGGCGACACATAGGCGAGGTCCTGCCTGGAGCCGGTCGCCGCGCACTGGCTGAGGTCGAGGCCGAAGCCGAGCTCGTCGAGGATCAGCAGCTCGAAGCGCGCCACCAGCTCGCCCGCCGCGTCGGCATCGTCGAGATGGGCGATCATGACGGCAAGCGTCTCGTAAAGCGCGCCGTGGGCGTCGCGCTCGGGCAGCAGGCGCAGATGCGCCGCCATGGTCTGCAGGCCGTAGACGGCGATGGCGCTGTCCATCAGGCGAGCGGCGTTCATCTCGATCGCCTCGGCCTGGAAGGTGCCGAGATGCTCGTCGAGGCGGGCCCGCCACAGGAGATCGACGCGATTGCCCGGCTGCAGCACCGGCTGCTGCTTGCGCGAGCGGCCGCCGCGCACGAGGCCGAGATGGCGGCCATGGGCGCGCGTCATTACCTCGAGGATGGCGCTGGTTTCGCCATGCCTACGGGTGCCGAGAATGATTCCCTCGTCGCGCCATTCCATGCGGGGGAGCATTTCACCGATCGGCCGACGAAATCAAGGTTGGGCCGGGCGTGGCGCCGGGACTGTTGCCAATCGTAAATATCGGAAATTTCTCAGAAACCGATCGGGATTTTCCCCCGCGCCGGCGCCAAATGCGGGCATGTCGATCGGCGCGGCCGGTCCCAATCGTGTGGTCGACCCATCGGGCAAGCCGACCTCTCATTGCCAATCCGCCCGATGAGAGGACCTGCCGTGACTTCCTTCCCGAGCCTGGTGCGGGGGCATCAGCTGACCGCCTTCTTTTCGCTGGCGCTCGGCCTGACCTGGCTGACGTTCATCCCCTCTGGCTCTCCGGCGGCGAGAGCATTCCCTGGTTCACCTTCGGCCCGATGGTCGCCGGGTTCATCGTCGCCGCGCTTGCCGGCGGCTGGGCTTCGGTCAAGCCCGTCCTCGCCTCCATGGTGAAGTGGCGGGTTCGCACCTTCTGGTATCTGGTCGCGTTCGGAC
>NZ_RZOI01001194.1:0-994 GCF_004022645.1 Mesorhizobium sp. M4A.F.Ca.ET.020.02.1.1
AGATGCTCCCAGTCCCCGCGCAATTCGGCGAGCGCTTGCTTGCCGATGATGCGCTCGCCCTTTTCGTTCTCGACCGGGAGTTCACCGGAACGCGAAGCGTAGTTCATCATGGCTGCCGCCCGGATGCCGCCGCCATAGGAGGCAAGCTTGACCACCGCCGGTTGGCTTCCTCGAGCGAGCGCCGCAAACCGAGCATGCATTGGCCGGCCACCACCGGTTCCGCGGAAAGCAACGGCGCGGCCCTGCCGCCGCGCGCCGCCGCGACCACCGACACCCGCCGGCAGATGGGCAACCCCTCCCCTTCGCGGCCGGTCCCAGTCGAGCTCCTCGTGCTCGCCCATCTGCAATTCGTGCAGCAGCGCCGCGCGCCGGCGCTCCCAATCCCGCTCGAAGGCGCCCAGGAAGAACTCCATCACGTCGACTCACCGCGCCGGGCAGCGCCGGCACGCTTCGTCATCGCAGCGAGCTCGACCGCGACCGTGGTTGCGATCGCGCAGGCATCGTCGATTGCTCCTTTGAGATCCGAGCCAGCCACAGACCGACTTCCATTAAGGGCGCGGGCAATCTGATTGAGGTTGCCGCCAACGACGCGCATGTCCTGGATGAGCATCTCGAGGACCGCCCGATCTTCCCTGTTCATGAACGGCCGGACACCGGCGCCCTCGAGCGAGAGCGACCGGATAAAAGCCGAAACGGAAAGACCGGCTTGCTCCGCTGCGGTTTCTACAGCTGATATCTCATCCTCCGCAAAGCGGATGTGGGCGACCTTCTCCCGCCTAGCGGCCCGTCGTGAACGCAATGCGTGCGGCGCTTTCATCGGCGATCTTTCCTGCCTTTGCGGCCGCAGGCCGCGGATCGAGGGCTTGTTCCTCGATTGTCAGGAAAAATGTATCACATTTTTCCGTATCCTGCCAACTCAAACCGACATTGAATTTATCCTAACACTGCCGACATTCCATTTTTCTATGGTCATTATGACTCTACATTTCTATAC
>NZ_RZOI01001195.1:0-992 GCF_004022645.1 Mesorhizobium sp. M4A.F.Ca.ET.020.02.1.1
GGTTCATGTGGTTTTTGATGAGTATGCGCCGAATAACTGGGCAACCGGCGGCAAACTCTGGTCGAGAATGTAGGCCGGCAAGTTGGGCTTGATCGTACTGTTTGTAGCTCGGAGGGCCGTGCGTCGAATCTGTAGCAGGTCTCAACCGCCGTAAATCCAATCAAGCTCGATACGAGGAACCGATGAGCGATTTCAAAGTGGCTTCACCAGATCCTGACGGGTTCCTGCTCCGCGACAACTGGAGCGATTTGCGGCAGTTTCGGCAGATGCCGGATATCGATTTCCAAAGGCTCGACAAGTACCGGAAGGGCCGCCTTCGAGCTGCAATGCGGGCCTCCGACGTCGCTATGTGCGTGCTGGTGAGTCCCATCACCATTCGTTACGCGATTGATTACAACACCTTTCCTTTGTTCCAGTCGCATATCCCGGTCACCTATCTCTTTTTTCCGCTCGACGGGCCGGTCACCCTGCATCAGGCCTACAGCCGCGGATCATCGGCCGACCGGGTCAGGTCGGGAAGGCCACTCTCGTTTTTTGAGGGCGGGTACGAACTTCCCGAGGCCGCCACGCTCTTCGCCGACGACACCGTGGAATTCCTGAATGAAATCGGAACCACCAACCGCAAGGTGGCTCTGGAATACATCAACCCGAGCATCACTCAGGCTCTGCTGCAGCGCGGGTTGGAGGTCATTGACGCCGCCGACATCGTCGAAGGGGCACGCGTCATCAAATCGGATGACGAAATCGCCTGCATCAGATGGGCCTGTGCCGTGGCCGAGCATGGCATCGCGCGAATGCAGGAAACCATGGGCCCGGGCGTCACGGAAGTGCAGCTCTGGGGCATCCTCAACTACACCAACCTGGCCAATCAGGGCGGCTGGCATGAGGGACGCATGCTGGCGTCAGGACCACGTATCAATCCGTGGCTGCAGGAAGCCACTCAAAGGGTCATTGAGCCCGGGGACCTGGTCGGGTTTGACACCGATATGGTC
>NZ_RZOI01001196.1:0-991 GCF_004022645.1 Mesorhizobium sp. M4A.F.Ca.ET.020.02.1.1
GTCGAAGCTGGCGCCGTGGCTCGCCGGCATGAGCACCAGCCCGCCATGCGAGAACTGCCGTTCTTCGGCCTCGGCCGACGCCGGGCGGGCGCGGCGCAGGATGACGTTGACGCGGGCGACCAGCTCGCGCGGGCTGAACGGCTTCGTCACATAGTCGTCGCCGCCCATTTCCAGCCCGAGGATGCGGTCGATCTCCTCGTCGCGCGCCGACAAAAACAGCACCGGCACGTCGGATCGCTGCCTCAGCCTGCGGCACACCTCCAGCCCGTCCATCTCCGGCATGCCGATGTCGAGCACGACGAGGTCGGGCGCGCGCCGCTCGATCGCCTGCAGGGCGGCGGCACCATCGGCGACGCCTTGCGTCCTCATGCCGGCCTTTTCCAGCGCGAAGCAGATGATCTCGCGGATATGCGGATCGTCGTCGGCGACGAGGATGTTGTGCGGCATCGATCAGAGGTCCGGCATCGCGGGTTGATACCCGGGAGGAACCACGAGCGGACCTCTTTTGTCGAGTGCGCGCAAAAGCCGCCAGTCGCGAAAGCTCCAGGCGCGCCAGTTTTTCTGCTCGTCGCGAAAGCGGGCCTCGGTGAAGGCGTCAGCCGGATCGCGTTTGTCGGCGAGGAACACCTTCTTCTGATGGTCAAAAAAGCGGTCGAGTGCCGGCAACGCGGCGGGGCCGAGAGACCTCGTGTAGAAAAGGTCGAGGCTGGTGCCGGGGCCGTTCATTTCGTAGGAATGGTCGACATTGTAGTTGGCGATCAGCGCGGCGAAGTTGACGTAGCAGCACACATAAAGCGTCGCCGATAACGTCAGAAGATTGGCGGAGAGCAGCCATTCGCTGGATTTTCCAAGCGCGATGCGGGCGATGATCAGCGCCAGCCCTGCCGCCACCAGCCCCATCCAGACGAAGGCGGCAATGCGCAGATAGGTCAGCGCGTAGATGCCGATATAGAGATCGAGCCTCAGCATCGAGGAGATGACCAGCATGATG
>NZ_RZOI01001197.1:0-990 GCF_004022645.1 Mesorhizobium sp. M4A.F.Ca.ET.020.02.1.1
GGTAGCATGGACGCCGATGGAAATCCGCCGCTCGCGTTCTTCCTTCCCGCCCGTCGTCCCGCCACGCAAGCTGCGTGATCGGGCCCGAACCCTGCTTGGCCTGATCGGCCGCGCCAGGCCTGCCGCGATCCCGTTCGCGGCACTGCTGACGATCCTGTCGATCGGCCACGCCCGCGCGGAGTTCACGGTCTGCAATCAGACCCTCGACGTCGTCAATCTTGCCGTCGGCCAGAAGGTCGACAATGCCGACCAGACCGACGGCTGGTGGACCATCGGCGCCAACCAGTGCGTGAACGTCATTCGCGAGGAGCTGACCAACCGCTACATCTACATCTATGCGACGGACGTGTTCGGCCATGCGATCCTGGGCGGCTCGACCGAAATGTGCATCGACCGGCGCCGCTTCTCGATCCGCGGCATTAACGAATGCTGGCAGCGCGGCCACATCGCCGCGCGGTTTGTCGAAGTCGATACGCTTGAACAGGTGCGCTGGACCTTCTTCCTGACCGGAAACAGCCCGTGACTCACAGCATCGACACGAGCTTCAAGCGGAAAAGGGAGGCGCGGCTGGCGCTGCGCAGGCGCAAGGTCTGGCGCCGCTTCGGCGTTGGCCTTGCGGCGATCGTCCTGGCTGCGGCCGCCATGGGTTTCTATCTTACCGCCGACTATTGGTCGTTCGGCGACGAGGACGAGGAACTGCAGGCTGTCGAGGGCACGGAGGATGTCCCGGCCGACGCGTCGGTCTATGTGCCCGCCATAATCGATCTCGCCGGGGACCCGATGTGGATCACCCTCGCCCCCGATGCCGACACCTCGGCGAAAGGCCATGCGGTCGCGCGGCCGGCGGAGCTCGACCAGGCCGGGATTTCGCCGCAACTCGAGATCCTGTCCGACGTGATGCTCAGCGCCAGCGAAAAGTTCATGACCACCATCCCCTCGACACAGGAGGATTTCGCCTTCTTCCAGGCGCAGCGGCAGACCCCTCCGAAG
>NZ_RZOI01001198.1:0-985 GCF_004022645.1 Mesorhizobium sp. M4A.F.Ca.ET.020.02.1.1
CTACATGGCCGAGGGCGCCATGGGCTTCCCGGTCTTCCAGGGCACGCCGGGGAAGGGCATCGGCGTCGCCTATATGCTCGGCTCCACCGGCGGCTATCTGGCCGGCTTCGTCGTCATGGCGGCGCTCGTCGGCTGGGCCGCCGACCGTGGCTGGGACCGTCATCCGGTCAAGCTCTTCAATGCCATGCTGGTGGCCGAAGTGATCATGATGGCGATGGGCTTCGCCTGGCTGGCGATGCTGATCGGTCCGGAAAAGTCCTGGCAGTTCGGCGTCTTGCCCTTCATCGTCGGCGACCTGATCAAGGTGGCGCTCGCCGCGAGCCTGGTGCCGGCCGTCTGGTCGCTGCTCAAGCGCGCCTGACGCCAATCAAAGTGAAAGGAGCCGGCTGGCAGTCTCTGCCCGCCGGCTTTTTCATGCCGTCGCCAAACGACGCTGGAAATAGGCAACCGTTTGCCTCAAGCCGTCTTCCAGACTGACCCGCGGCCGCCAACCGAGCGCCGCCCGCATGAGCGAAATGTCCGGGCATCTTTGCCTTGGGTCGTCCGTGGGCAAGGGTCGGAACTCCAGTTTGGAGCCGCCACCGACAAGCCGAAGCACATGTTCGGCCAGTTCGATCATCGTCACCTCATGCGGGTTGCCGATATTGGCCGGGCCCGTGAAATCGGCGGGCGATGCCATGAGCCTCAGCAGGCCGTCGACGAGATCGTCGACATAGCAGAAACTGCGCGTCTGGCGGCCGGTGCCGTAGATTGTCAACGCCTCGCCGCGGATCGCCTGGACGATGAAATTGCTGACGACTCGCCCATCGTCCGGGTGCATGTTCGGGCCATAGGTGTTGAAGATGCGCGCCACCTTGATCTCGGTGCGGGCCTCGCGCCAGTAGTCGAAGAACAGCGTTTCGGCGCAACGCTTGCCTTCATTGTAGCAACTGCGCGTGCCGATCGGGTTCACCCGCCCCCAATAGGTTTCCGGCTGTGGATGCAC
>NZ_RZOI01001199.1:0-982 GCF_004022645.1 Mesorhizobium sp. M4A.F.Ca.ET.020.02.1.1
GCGAACAAGGATGCGGCGCCGGCCGCCGCCGTGGCCGCCGAGGTCAAGCCTGCACCCGCCACTGCGGCCAGGCAGGAGATAGTCAAGCGCGACGAGGACATGCGCTTCGTCGTGGTTCGCGGCAGCAATCCGCTCTGCAATCCGGATTGCCCCGAATGGATCTCGGCCGAAGGCACGATCACAGCTTACACGCCGGAGCGGCTGCGTGACATGCTCGACAGCATTGGCCGGCGCAGGCTGCCCTTGGTGATCAACTCGCCGGGCGGCGACGTGCTGGGAGCGCTCGCGGCTGGCCGGCTGATCCGCGAGCACAAACTCGACGTCGCCATTGCCCGGACCGATTTCGTCGGCTGTGATTTGACAGCGCGGGATTGCGCGGCCGACAGCGAAGCTCGCGCCGGGCTTACCGTCGATGCCGAAGGCGTATGCAATTCAGCCTGCGCGATCATGCTTGCCGGCGGTGTCCGGCGGCTTGTCGGCCCGCGGGCGCGGCTCAGCGTGCATTCGCTGGGGATGGAAAAGCAGGTCAGGACCTACCTCGAAGACATGGCGATCGGGAGCGACCTGTTCGCGGCGATGCAGTCGGTGCTCTATTCCAGCCATCGCCAACTCGAGCCGGAGATGATGCTGAAGGTCGGGCTGACGACTGGACCGCAATCGGTCGACGCGCTGACCGGCGCCACCATCTGCGCCGCGACGCCGAAGCCCGAGAACTGCCGCGTGGCGCCGTCGCCCAATGCCCAGGCCGAGGCGCCAGCCAGGCTTTAGGGGCGAACTGGCCATCGAGGCAGGTTGAGCCGTCTTTGATCTTTCCGCTATCGTGCGCGGCAACCGACAGGCGAGGATCGATGATGAGCGAGAATATCCCGACACTGTTCGAATGGGCCGGCGGCGCCGAGGCGTTGAGCCGCCTGACGCAGACCTTCTACGACAAGGTGGCGCGCGATCCGATCGTAGGCCCGGTGTTCAGGCATATGTCGCC
>NZ_RZOI01000119.1:0-11294 GCF_004022645.1 Mesorhizobium sp. M4A.F.Ca.ET.020.02.1.1
GTCCAGAAGGCCGATCCGGCGTAACTTTTCGATCTGGTCGCCGGCGATCTTCTCGGCGCGGAATTCCCTGGGAAAGACGGGATAGCGGTCGACCAGCGTGACCTGAAAGCCGGCACGGCCGAGCACGTTCGCCGCAAGCGTGCCGGACAGGCCGCCGCCGACGATGACGATCTCCGTGTCGATCCCCGCTGGCAGCGAAGGGCGGGACTGATCGGCGGTCATTTGGAATACCTCAATATGGCGTAGATGGCCTGGGGGCTGGTGGTGAAATAGCGCCAGAAAAGCCGGCGCGGCTCCATCAGCACGCGCCACAGCCATTCGAAACCGGCTTTCTGGACCCAAAGCGGCGCCCTCGGCACCTTGCCGGCAAGATGGTCGAATAGCCCGCCCGAGGTCTTGATGACGCCGACATTCGAAAGTCGCGAGGCAAAGTCGCGGACGAAGATCTGCTCGCGCGGAACGCCGAGGCCCAGCCATAATATATCGGGCGCGAGTGCATTGATCTCGTGGAGCTTGCGTTCGAGTGTTTCGCCGGCAAGGTAGCCATGCGAATTGCCGACGATGCGCAGGCCGGGATATCTGGCCTTCATGCCGGCAACGGCGTTGCGGTTCTCGGCCTCCGTCGATCCCAGCAGGTAGAAGGTCGTGCCCTCGCGTTCGGCGAGCTTGGCCACATCGTGAAAGAGGTCGGTGGTGGCGACCCGCTCCGGCAGGTGCACGCCGCACAGCAGGCGTGAAGCGAAAACGAGCGGCTGACCGTCGGCGAAGATCTGGTCGGCCTCGCGAAAGAGCCCGGCCGTTTCCGCATTGGCGCGCGTCTGGGCGATGACGTCCCCATTGGCTGACGTGAAATAGTAGGGACGGCAGCCGGGCAGATGCCCGCGCGCCGCGGCGATCATCAGATGGGCCGCTTCCCGCCGATCGATCACCGTGATTGGCAGCCCGCCGATCAAAACGGTCGGGAAGGCGGAAAGCTTCTCGGGAAGAGGTGCTGATTCCTGGCGCGCGGCTGCCGCCCCATCCGCATTGGACGGGCGTCCAGATCCTTCAAAGTCTCTTTTCGGATTTTCCATTGCCCTGCGCATTCGAGAAGTATTCCACCCTCGAATATTCTAGGTAAAAGCAGCGGAAAGTTAAGCAATTCGTTAATCGTTAGTTAATTCATAGGATTTTACTAAAAATCTATGCAATCGTTCGATTCTCTACTTCAGCCGAGCCGTGTAGTGCGGTGGTGCGAAGGGCATGTCCGCCTCTGCTTTGGGCGCCAAGGGAGAGGATTCGTTCGTCCACTCGCCGTGACGACGCCGAAGCTTGCCTCCCTTTCGGCGGCCTTGCTGCCCGTGGGCAACGGCTCGTCCCAGTCAGAAGGTCGGCGGGGTGTTGATCCACAGCAGGACGGTTTCGCCGTCGTGGCGATTGCGCCAGGAATGGTAGCGGCGGCTTTCGAAATACAAGGAATCGCCGGGGCCTAGATCGAAGAACTGGTCGGAATCCAAGACCAGTTCCAGGCGTCCGGACAGCACATGCATGAACTCCTCGCCTTCGTGGCGGTAGGCGCCTTCGCTAGCGGCGCCAGGCGCCAGGACGAAACGGTGGCAGTCCATCATCGTGCGTCCCTCGGCGAGAAGCTGCACGGTCACGCCGGGGGTGGTTTCCGGCCAGGTGCGCCATGCCCCGGCACGCACGAGCGCCGGCACGTCGTCCCGCTCCTCGCCGGAAAGGCGCGAAACGGTGGTGCCGTAATACTGCGCCAGATCGTGCAGTGTCTTGAAGCTGACGCCCTGCGATGTCCGCTCCAGGGTGGACAGCGTGGAGGCGGCGATGCCGACATCGGCGGCAATCTGGTCCAGGGTCTTGCCGGCGCCATGGCGAAGGCTGCGCAGCCTGCGGCCGAGGTCGGACGTATCCGCGGTGTCGGCACTGTCGGACGGTGCCTCGCTTTCCAGCGCTTCGCGGATGGCCGCCGGGTTGAGGCCGCGCTCGGTCCTGTACCAGGCGATCTTCTTCAGCCGCGCCACATCCTCGGCGCTGTATTGCCGGTGGCCGGTATCCGACCGTCCCGGAACGACGAGCCCTTGGCTTTCCCAAAGGCGCAGGGTCGAGGCCGAGACGCCCGCGGATTTCGCCGCCTCCGCCACCTTGTAGCGTACCGGCGTGGCATTGCTCATGAGCGGAATATTCCCGGTTGGTTTGTCTCTCAGCCCTGTTCAGGACCATCGCCGAAAACGGCGGCGGTTTGAAGCCGAAAACACCGCTTGCATTCTTGCAGAAAAAATGTAGGAAGTTTGTATATGTCTTGCAGAAATTATGCAAGATATCAAATCCCACCCCAGAGCGCAGGAGCGCATGATGGCCGCGACCACCCTCACCGACCGCAAGAATGCAGCGATTTCCCGCGGCGTCGGCATGACCACGCAGATCTATGCCGAGCGTGCCGAGAACGCGGAAATCTGGGACAAGGAGGGCCGCCGCTACATCGATTTCGCCGCGGGCATCGCCGTGCTCAACACCGGCCATCGCCATCCGCGCGTGATCGCGGCGGTGAAGGATCAGCTCGATCATTTCACCCACACCTGCCACCAGGTCGTTCCCTATGAAAGCTACGTGCGGCTGGCCGAGCGGCTCAACGCGCTGACGCCGGGCGATTTCGCCAAGAAGACGATCTTCGTCACGACCGGCGCCGAAGCTGTCGAGAACGCCGTCAAGATCGCCCGCGCCGCGACCGGCCGCTCCGCCGTCATCGCCTTCGGCGGCGGCTTCCATGGCCGCACCTTCATGGGCATGGCTCTGACCGGCAAGGTCGTGCCCTACAAGGTCGGCTTCGGCGCCATGCCCGCTGACGTCTTCCACGTGCCGTTTCCGATCGATCTCCATGGCGTGACTTCTGAACAGTCGCTGGCGGCGCTGAAGAAGCTATTTGCCGCCGATGTCGATCCGCAGCGCGTCGCCGCGATCATCATCGAGCCGGTGCAGGGCGAGGGCGGCTTCTATCCGGCTCCGGCTTCGCTGATGAAAGCGCTGCGCGAACTCTGCGACCAGCATGGCATCTTGCTCATTGCCGATGAAGTACAGACGGGCTTTGCCCGCACCGGCAAGATGTTTGCGATGGATCATCATGCCGTGGCGCCCGATCTGGTGACGATGGCCAAGAGCCTCGCCGGCGGTTTCCCGCTTGCCGCCGTCACCGGCCGCGCGGAAATCATGGACGCGCCGGGACCGGGCGGGCTGGGCGGCACCTATGGCGGCAGCCCGATCGGCGTCGCGGCCGCCCATGCCGTGCTCGACGTCATCGAGGACGAGGATCTCTGCGGCCGCGCCAACCAGCTCGGCAACCGGCTCAAGCAGCGCCTGGAATCGCTGCGCGAGAAGGCGCCGCAGATCGTCGATATCCGCGGTCCGGGCTTCATGAACGCGGTCGAGTTCAACGACAGGACGACGAAGCTGCCGAGCGCCGAGTTCGCCAACAAGGTGCGGCTGATCGCGCTCGATAAGGGCCTGATCCTGCTGACCTGCGGCGTGCATGGCAACGTCATCCGCTTCCTCGCCCCGATCACCATCCAGGACAGCGTCTTCGGCGAGGCGCTCGACATTCTGGAGAGCGCGATCCTCGAAGCAAGCGCCGGCAACTAGCCGGAGCCCCGTCCATTTTCCGGAGCAAATGACATGGCCTTCACGACCGCGTTGACCAAGCATGTTTCCTTCTCGTCGCGCTTCCTGCGCGACACCGGCTACATCGACGGCGTCTGGACCGCGGGCGACGCGACCCGGACCTTCGACGTGCTGAACCCGGCAACCGGCGAGGTGCTGGCGTCGCTGTCCGATATGGGTGCCGCCGAGACGCGGGACGCCATCGCCGCCGCCCATGCCGCGCAGCCGGCCTGGGCGGCGCGCCCGGCCAAGGAGCGCGCCGCGATCCTGCGCAAGTGGCACGAGCTGATGGTCGCCAACGCCGACGAGCTGGCGGCCATCCTGACCGCCGAGATGGGCAAGCCCTTCGCCGAGGCCCGCGGCGAGATCCTCTACGCCGCAGCCTATGTCGAGTGGTACGCGGAGGAAGCCAAGCGCGTCTACGGCGAGACGATCCCGGCACCGTCGAACGACAAGCGCATGATCGTCATCAAGCAGCCTGTCGGCGTCGTCGGCACGATCACGCCATGGAATTTCCCCGCCGCGATGATCGCGCGCAAGGTCGCGCCTGCGCTCGCCGTCGGCTGCACGGTCGTCTCCAAGCCGGCCGAACAGACGCCGCTTTCGGCGCTGGCGCTGGCCGTCCTCGCCGAGCAGGCCGGCGTGCCTGCCGGCGTCTTCAACGTCATCGTCGGGGAAGATGGTCCGGCCATCGGCAAGGAACTGTGCGGCAACGACAAGGTGCGCAAGATCAGCTTCACCGGCTCGACCGAGGTCGGCCGCATCCTGATGCGCCAGTGCGCTGACCAGATCAAGAAGGTCAGCCTCGAGCTCGGCGGCAATGCGCCGTTCATCGTCTTCGACGATGCCGATCTCGACGCCGCGGTCGAAGGCGCGCTCGCCTCCAAGTACCGCAATGCCGGCCAGACCTGCGTCTGCGCCAACCGCCTCTACGTCCAGTCCGGCGTCTATGACGCCTTCGCCGCCAGGCTCGCGGCAAAGGTCGCCGCGATGCCGGTTGGCGACGGCTTCGAGGCTGGCGTGATGGTCGGGCCGTTGATCGACGACAAGGGGTTGGCGAAGGTCGAGAGCCATGTCCAGGATGCGGTGTCGAAAGGCGCCAAGGTGCTTACCGGCGGCAAGCGCATCGAAGGCGCCGGCACGTTCTTCTCGCCGACAGTGCTGACGGGTGTCACAAGCGGCATGCAGGTGGCGCGCGAGGAGACGTTCGGCCCGGTCGCGCCGCTTTTCCGCTTCGACACGGTCGAGGATGTGATCGCGCAGGCGAACGACACCGAATTCGGACTCGCGGCGTATTTCTTCGCCGGCGACTTGAAGAAGGTCTGGCGGGTAGCCGAGGCGCTGGAATACGGCATGGTCGGGATCAACACCGGCCTGATCTCCAGCGAAGCGGCGCCCTTCGGCGGCATCAAGCAGTCCGGCCTCGGCCGCGAGGGCTCCCGCCACGGCGCGGACGACTATCTGGAAATCAAATATCTCTGCATCGGCAATCTGTAGGCAGCTACCCTCCCGACTCAAGCGACAACATCCGACCGGTCGCCGGCGTCAGCCCGGACAGGTGCCGGTTGCAGGGTCCGCAGGCAGGAAGAAGCTTCGCCGCTCGCAAGCGGTGAGTTCGCGAGGCACGGTGCGCCGGGCGAAGTCGATGAGGTCCTTGGGCGCCTGGAAGACACGAACGATACGGACACTTTTTTCGCCGGCAACAATTGCGACGCGGGCGCCGTCGGAACTGAAAGCTGCGCGTGTAAAGCCCAGTAGAACGGTTGCTTCGTCGTGGCTGCCAAGGACGGCAATCTGGCGCCCCGATTGCGTCGCCCATAGCCGCACCGTGCGATCTTTGGAGGACGCGGTCACGACATACAAACCGTTAGGACTGAACTGGGCGCTGTCGACGGCGCCGTCGTGGCCCCTTAGAACGGCACTTTCCAGTCCGCCAGCGACGCTCCAGATGCGGACGGTTCCATCGCGCGAGCCGGTCAGCAGCGACTGACCGTCGGGGCTGAAGGCGAGGACCGTTAGCGCGCCGGTGTGTCCCACTAGCGTTCCGACGTTTGCTCCGTCCGTGGTCGACCAAATGCGAGCCGTGTGGTCGAGCGAGCCTGTGGCGACGAGTTGACCGTCCGGGCTGAAGGCCGCTGCCGTGATGCGATCCTGATGCCCCACAAGAACCCTGAGCTCGGCTCCGCCCGTCGTCAGCAGGTGGCCCGCATTGTCTTCCCTGGCCGAGAGGATCAGATTTCCGTCGGGGCTAAGAATGGCCTGGGGCAGATTGCTGCTTGTATTGATGACGGCCAGCTCGGTGCCGTTCGCAGCGTCCCACTGCTGCGCGGTGCCGTTGATCGATGCGACAAGAAGCGATTTGCCATCGCGACCAAACTGGATCTGGACCAAGCCGCCATGTGATCGGAACTGGGCGGTCTCCGAACCCGTGGCGACATCCCAAATACGGACCTGCCCCCCAAGAGATGCCGTCGCGACCTGCTGTCCATCGGGACTGAACGTCGCGTTTTGAATGATCTCATGTGTATCGAACCGGATTGTCTCGCGCCCGCTCACGACATCCCAGAGGTGCGCCGCGCTGTCGCCGCCGCCGGTCAGCAGGTGGACATTGTCGGGACTGAAGACCGCGAAAGTCGGCCGGTATTCATGCGAGAGCGCGGTCGTCAGCGCGCCGTCGACATCCCACAGCCGAGCAGTGCCATCATGTGAAGCAGTGAGAAGAATGTTGCCGTCGACCGGGCTGAATTCCAGATGCTCGACCAAAGATTCATGGCCGGCGATCGTCGTCACCAACGAGGCGCGTTCAACGTCCCAGATGCGGATCGGCCCATTGACCGAGGCGGTCGCCAGGAAGCGGTCGTCCGGGGTGAAAGCACCGTTCATCTCCACATCACGTTCATCCGTGTCGATGTCTGCCTTCAATCCCGAAACCTCCTGGCCGAGCACATCATCCAGCGTTCCCAACACTCCATCCCAAATCCGGGCAGTGCCATCGAGGGATACAGTGGCGATTCGCTGACCCCCGTGACCGAAGATCACGCCGTTCAATTGCGTGTCGCTCTTGCTGCCGGCCAACTTTGCGATCTCCGTTCCTTTCGACACATCGAAAAGGCTGGAAGTGTCGCGGTGTGAATGCCAACCCCACGGGCCGGCCAGCATCCGGCTCCCGTCCGGGCTGAACGCCAGGCTGTAGGGCCAGGAGGTCACTCGGATTGACCGCGTCAGCGCGCCGTCTGCGCTATTCCAGATCGAAACAAAATGCCTGCCTGCCGTCGCGAAGCTGCGGCCGTCTGAACTGAAAGCAGCACGCGTATATGCGTCGCTCCTTACACCTAGGACTTTCTTTCCGGTCCGAGCATCCCAGAGCGTTGCATCGCTGTTCTCCCCCGCCGTCAGCACCCGGGTGCCATCCGGGCTGAAGATTGCCGTCGGATAGTTGCTTACAGGCCGCAGGATGAAGAGCTGTTCTCCCGATGTGGCCTCCCAAAGGCGTGCAGTGCCATCCCTCGCGGCCGTCAGGATACGGCTCCCATCCGGGCTGAATTCAGCCCTCTCCAGGGCCTCTTCATGTCCTTTTAGAACTACGGTTTCGGCGCCGCTGGAGATGTCCCAGACGGCCGCAGTCTTGTCGTGGGATGCGGTGACGATGCGATCGCCGGCCGGATTGAATGCCGCATCCGTCACGCCGGCCCCATGCCGGAAGATTTTGATCTGTCGGTGCGCCAGCAGAGCCTTGTAGAGGGCTGTCTCAGCCTCAAAGAGATAGGGCCGCTTGGGCTGGTCTTTCGAGGACAGTGCTTCGAGCGCCAACAGGATCGCAGCCTCGGTGTTGCCTCTCGACGCGGACTGCTCCGAAAGAAACGAGAGCGAAAGAGACTGATTGCGCAGCGCCTGATCGCGTTGGCCCCTTGCCTCCTCCCGCGCTTTGAAGGCGACCAGCGCGCCTGCGCCCGCCATGAGAGCGAGCGCGATCGCCACGATCGCGGCATTGCGCGTACGTCGGGCGAGCCGGTTTGCTGCGACAGCCGCGAGGCTCCGGCGCTCGGCCTCGCGCTCCAGGCGCTCGCGTTTTGCCTCTTCGGCGGCCTCGATCAGCGCCAGCTCCGCGTGCCGATCCTTCTCCTCTTTCTGCCGATGGGCACGCAAGGACGCCTCGATGTATTCGAGGACGGCATCGTCGACCTCCTCGCGTCTTGACAGCATCAGCTCTTCGCCCTCCGCGAGACGTTTGCCGGACGGAAGGAGAAGCTCTCGATTCCTGTTCTCCAGCTGCCAACGGTGAGCGTCGGCCCTGAGGCGGTCGCGTGTCTCGAGGAAGTTCCGGTTTGCGTTCACAATGTCACCGGCGCGCGGCCAACGGCTCAACAGTGCTTCATGTGCTACGCGGACGACGACATGGCCCGCGGCGTCCTCATCGCTGACGAGGAGCCGGGCGTCGATCAGGGCCCTGACCAGGGCCGATCGCGCGGGAGTGCCTGCAACTTCGGTGAGCAGGGCAGGACGTGCCGTCACCGTTTCATCGCCCGGATTTGCCGTGGTGAGGGCGCCCAGCACCGCGGGCAAGGCCTCCTGGATGTTGGGCGCCAGCAGGTCTACGACTTCATCGGCGCGGCGCGCGATTGCGCCTTCGAGCCCGCCGAGCGCGCGATAATGCGCAAAGGTGAGGACCCGACGCTCGCGACCGGCCTCGTACAACGCGTCGAGCACAAACTCGAGAAGCGGCAATGATCCGGGATCGGCAGCGGCTGCCTCCTGCAGCACATCATCGAGCCGCCCCAGCTCGGCATTCTGCTCGAAGCGGAGCCCGGCAACGCCAGCGGGCTCGCGGATGATCTGCGCGATCTCCGGGCCGGTCGGCGGCAGGAGTTCGTAGCTGGCGAGACCGTCCTTGAGCGCCGAGAACCCCGGCACCTCGCCGCAGCGGTGAAAGAAGTCCGAACGGATCGCCGCGATCACCCAGACCAGTCCGCTCGCGGCCAGCACCGCCATGAGCCGCACAAGGGCCTCGCGCGTCGCCGGCTGCTTCTGCGTGGTGAAAAGCTCCTCGAGCTGATCGATG
This sequence comes from Mesorhizobium sp. M4A.F.Ca.ET.020.02.1.1, assembly GCF_004022645.1. Taxonomy (NCBI): domain Bacteria; kingdom Pseudomonadati; phylum Pseudomonadota; class Alphaproteobacteria; order Hyphomicrobiales; family Phyllobacteriaceae; genus Mesorhizobium; species Mesorhizobium sp. M4A.F.Ca.ET.020.02.1.1. The sequence continues at coordinate 8,708 of NZ_RZOI01000119.1, forward strand.
GCAACCAGCAATCTGATCTGCGAGCGGGCCGATCCGGCGGCCTTGCCAAGTGCCTGCCGGATCTTCGCCAGCGCCCGGTCCGGCGCGTTCCTGCAGAGCAGCGCCAGCTCCGCGGCTGTTACTTCGCGGGACAGTTCCGGCACAGCAGCTTCGCCAAGCAGTGCCGCAGCCAGCACAGCGAACGCATCCGGTCCTTCGGAGAGGCGGATCAGGCAGCGGCGCCACAGGGATATGCCCGCCACGGCTCCAGGCCGCGTCAATGACGCCATCAGCCCGGCGCGCAGGAGGGAAGATTTGCCGCAACCGCTCATCCCGTAGATGAGCAGGAATGCCGTGCCGCTGGCTGCCTGCTGCTCCAATCTTGCGGTGCAGGCAGCAATCGCCCGCGCCCGGCCGAAGAACAGGTTGGCATCTTCGAATTCGAAGGCATCGAGGCCGCGAAATGGCGACTTGACCGGTTCCTCCGAAGCAAGGGGTACGCGGTAGATGTGCAAGGCGCGCGCGACGCTCTTCAGCTTGTGCTCGCCGAGATCGACGAATTCCAGCGAGAGTCGGTCTTGCGCCTGGGCGTGGACCGCTTCGGTGACGCAAATCCCACCCGGTCGTGACAGAATTTGCAGATGCGCGGCGACCTCGGCGGCCTCGCCCGCGAGGTGGTCGCCCTCGGCGACGACATAGCCCAGGTGAACGCCGATGCGGAAGCGCAGGCGCTTTGTCTCGGGAACTTCGCAGTCCCGCCTGTCGACCTCATGCTGGATCTCGCTCGCACACCGCATCGCCTCGACAGGGCCGGCAAACTCGGCGACCAGACTCCCTTCGCCGTTCCAGAACGCGCGACCCGCATGTTGGACCAGCAGCCGATCGATGATCTGCCGGTACTCTCGGAGAGATGCGGCAGAAATCCGCTTGCCTGTCGGCCGGCTCTCGGAGGCCAATTCGGCTGCCAGGATGGTCGCCATCCTCGGTCCGGCATTTGCGGGAAGGACCAGCCTGTAGCCGCGCCTCGGCACTGTCTGCACGACGGTCTGCCGGCTGTCGTTGAGCGCCGCACGGATCTCGTGAATGCATTGCACCAGGCTGTCGTCGGTGACGGCTATCCCGTTCCAGACCGCCCTCATCAGGTCGTCCTTGGTGACCACGCGATCCGCGTTCGCCAGAAGGTGACGAAGCACCGCAAAGGTCTGCTGGCGAAGCGCGATCGTCCTGTTGGACTTGTCGCGCAAGGTCTCGCTGCTCACGTCGGCGGTAATGCCGTTGAGTACGAACGTCGTGGGCGGCGAGCTATCCAAGCCGGTTTCCTCACGCACGAAGCCGCAGTCCAATGCTTCGATATTAGCACGGACTGCGAAGCGTCATCACCATCCGGACGGGCGCGGAGCGCAGATTTCGGCGAATGATCGGAAGCTGTTCGTGACGCGCGGGACGCCTCGGACCGACAATTGCATGTCAGCGAGAGGCTCGCCATGGACGACCTGGTGCGGATTGCTCGATGTGCGGGTGCAAGACCGGTGCTGCGGCTCACGGCCGTCTGCCTGCTGCTCTTCGCGATGGCGTCGCAGGCTCACGCGACCGACCGTCCCGCTGACCACCTGGCCGAAGTCGATCTGCAATTGATCCTGGCCGTGGACGTTTCGCCCTCGATGAGCAACGTTGAGCAACGAGTGCAACGCGACGGCTACGTCAGTGCCTTCCGCCACGCGGACATCGCGACGGCCATCAAGTCGGGAGAGCGGGGCAGAATTGCAGTGCTTTATCTGGAGTGGGCAGGGCCACACCAGCAAACAGTCATCATGCCGTGGACAATTGTTGAAGGCCGCGAGGACGCTCTGATCTTGGCAGACAGGCTCGCGGCGCTGCCGTTGACCGAAGGTCGCGGAACGTCGATCTCCGGCGCATTGTGGGCGGCGCGTGATCTGTTCGCGAAGAGTGGCTTGCGCAGCCCGCGCAGGGTTGTTGACGTATCCGGCGATGGACCCAACAATGCCGGAGCGCCGCTTGATCCCGTCCGGCAGGTCCTTCTGGCGGAAGGCGTGACGATCAACGGGCTGCCGATCGCACTGCCCCGCATTGGCTGGGCCGGCGGGTTTGCGATCTACGACCGTTCCTACCTGCAATCCTATTTCGAACGCTGCGTCATTGGCGGACCAGACGCATTTGCGATCGGCGTCACCGAGGCCACCATGTTCGCCACCGCGGTCCGGCTAAAGCTGGTGCGTGAAATTTCCATGAACATGGGTCAGGTGATCCACGCCGCCTACACCACGCGTTCCGACCGCACAGCCGACTGCAACATGATCGCTCAGTCGCCGGGCCGGTAAGTTCGGCAATGGGACCGCGATGCAGGGCAGCAACGGAATGCGGAGAGTCTAGTGGTGATGCGCTAAGTAATATGTGCGTTACCGAGCACCGCCCGGAGCCCTGAGTCGTTCTGGCGGAGACGTTCCTCGATCCATTGCGCCGTGCGGTCGTGGGCGTCCGAAAACAGCTCGGAATGCCGACTCCAATCCATGAATGTGCTCGAAACCTGCGGACAGACCAAGACATCCCCGTCACCGACGGCAATGTCCTGCGGCCCGTGTGCCAGCAT
>NZ_RZOI01000011.1:0-27207 GCF_004022645.1 Mesorhizobium sp. M4A.F.Ca.ET.020.02.1.1
GGCGAAATAGCCGCGCCGCGAACGGCGCACCTGCTCAGCAGTGATCTCGAAAGCGGAATAGTCGCTGGCGCGGTAGAGCCGCTGCGAATGCGGGTCCTGCTCGTCATGCGCGATGAACCCGGTTTCGGGATCCAGCGCCTGGCAATTCTCGTAGAGATCCCAATACTGCTTGCGCGCGACGTAGGGGTCGTGCGGGTGCGACAGCGAAACGGTCAGGCACCAGGGCCGGCGGTCCGCATCGTCCTGCTCCCGCGACAACTGATAGAGCTTTTGCGTGGCCAGGAAGACGACCTCGTCATCATACTCCATCTGGTTGGTGGTCTCGGCGATGCCGGCGCCGGTGACCGAGCCCAGATTATGGTACCACCAGTCGATGCGCTCGCCGGGCTTGCGGTAGTCCGGCGTCCAGCCGAAATCGGCGGGATAGATGTCGGTGGTCAACCTTTCCTCGAAGCCGTGCAACTGGTCCGGTCCGACGAAATGCATCTTGCCCGACAGGCAGGTATAGTAGCCGGCGGCGCGCAGATGATGGGCGAAGGTCGGGATCGAAGAGGCGAATTCCGCCGCATTGTCGTAGACCCCGGTGCGCGACGGCAGCTGCCCGCTCATGAACGAGGCGCGGCCGGGCGCGCAGAGCGGCGAGGCAGTGTAATTGTTGGCGAAGCGCGCCGAGCGCTGGGCGAGCGCCTTCAGATGCGGCACATCCAGGAACTCCGCCGGCCCGTCGGGGAACAGCGTTCCGTTGAGCTGATCGACCATGACGATCAGGAAATTGGGCCGTCCGGTCGTCAAGGCAGGCTCCGTCCGCTGAGCTTGGTTTCGAGATAATCTTCGACGAGCGCGATGGCCGTCGCCGCGTCCGGCACGCCGTCCTTCAGCGCTCGCCGGATATAGAGCCCGTCGATCAGCGCCGCCGTGGCTTCGGCGACGCGATCCGCCTGGCGCCTGGACAGGATGCCGGTCAGCCCGCTCATCAGGTTCGAGTGCAGCCGCCTTGCATAGACCTTGAGCAGGCGCCGCAAAGCCGATGACTTCTGCGCCTCGACATAGAAGGCAAGCCATGCGGCGATGGTCTCGGGCTGGAACTGGTCGTCGGAGAAGCTGACGGCGACCACTGCCGAGACGCGCTGGCGCGCCGTGCCGGTGGCGCGAAGTGCGCGCCTTGTATCGGTGTTGAGCTCCGCCAGTATGTGCCGCATCGTCGCGAACAAAAGCTCGTCCTTGGCGCCGAAATAGTGGTGCGCCAACGCCGACGACACGCCGGCGCGGCCAGCGATCTCCGACATCGTCACGTCCAGCGAGCCGCGCTCGCCGATCGCAGAGATCGTCGCGTCGATGAGCGCCTTGCGGCGCAAGGGTTCCATTCCGATTTTCGGCATTCTGGGATCCGGGCTCAAAGCGAGATTATTTTTTATTGACGGATCAATCAACAAAAAATCGATGCTGGCATCAACCGATCGTGCGGCTCTGGCCCATCCCATTGCCTGGAAAAAAGTTCACAATTGAACAATATTGAATCTCATGTCGCGACAGGACGTGCTAGCGTGTGTGGAGTCAGGTCAGGCCGGCATTACCTGAAGATCCACACACGCCAGGCTGCGCGGCAAATGGAGGCTGTTATGACCGCATGCATCGTCGGCTGGGCGCATTCGCGCTTCGGCAAGCTCGAGGGCGAGACGCTCGAGGGTCTGATCACCAAGGTTGCCGTGGAGGCGCTCGACCATGCCGGCATCGGCCCGGACGATGTCGACGAGATCGTGCTCGGCCATTTCAATGCCGGCTTCTCGCCGCAGGATTTCACCGCGAGCCTGGTCCTGCAGGCCGACGACCGGCTGCGCTTCAAGCCGGCGACGCGGGTCGAGAACGCCTGCGCCACCGGTTCCGCCGCTGTCAGGCAAGGCATCCGCGCCATCGACGCCAATGCCGCCCGCATCGTACTGGTGGTCGGCGCCGAGCAGATGACGACCACGCCCGGCCCCGAGATCGGCAAGAACCTGCTCAAGGCCTCCTATCTGCCGGAGGACGGCGACACGCCGGCCGGCTTCGCCGGGGTCTTCGGCAAGATCGCGCAGGCCTATTTCCAGCGCTATGGCGACCAGTCGGATGCGCTCGCCATGATCGCCGCCAAGAACCATAAGAACGGCGTCGACAATCCCTATGCGCAGATGCGCAAGGATTTCGGCTACGAGTTCTGCCGCCAAGAGAGCGAGAAGAACCCATTCGTCGCCGGCCCGCTGAAGCGCACCGATTGCTCGCTGGTCTCCGATGGTGCCGCGGCGCTCGTGCTCACCGACACCGCGACGGCACTGAGGATGCGCCGCGCCGTGACCTTCCGCGCCAACGAGCACGTCCAGGACTTCCTGCCGATGTCGAAGCGCGACACCCTCGCCTTCGAGGGCTGCGAGCAAGCCTGGAACCAGGCGCTGAAGAAGGCCGGCGTGACATTGGACGACCTCTCCTTCGTCGAGACGCATGACTGCTTCACCATCGCCGAACTGATCGAGTATGAGGCTATGGGCCTAGCCAGACCCGGCGAGGGCGCGAAGCTGGCGCTTGACGGCACGACAGCTAGGGACGGCCGCCTGCCGGTCAACCCCTCCGGCGGCCTGAAGGCCAAGGGCCACCCGATCGGTGCCACCGGCGTGTCGATGCATGTGCTGACCGCCATGCAGCTCACCGGCGAGGCCGGCGGCATCCAGGTGCCGGGCGCCAAGCTCGGCGGCATCTTCAACATGGGCGGCGCTGCCGTTGCCAACTACGTTTCCATTCTCGACCGGATCAGGTAGAAGCGGCCCGCATTTAAAGCGGCGCGCTCTGGGCGCGCGCGTGCGGGAGGCAGCATGGCAAATCCGGTTCTGGTCGAGGTTCTGCGCGGCGCGGTGGTCGAGAGTGCCCATCGCGGCGCGGTCGCTGTCTTCGACGCCGACGGCAAGCCGTTGCTGGAGATCGGCGACACGGCGCGTCCGGTGTTTCCGCGCTCGGCTGTGAAGGCGATCCAGGCGCTGCCGCTGGTCGAAAGCGGTACGGCCGACGCCTATGGCTTCGGCGACCGAGAACTGGCGCTGGCCTGCGCCTCGCATTCCGGCGAGCCGGCGCATGTCGAACTGGCGCAAGCGATGCTGGCGAAAGCCGGTCTGGACGGAAGCGCGCTCGAATGCGGCGCGCATTGGCCGTCGAACCATGACACCACCATTGCTCTCGCCCGCACCGGCAGCGTGCCGAATGCGCTACACAACAACTGCTCCGGCAAGCATGCCGGCTTCCTCTGTACCTGCGTGCATTCCGGGATTGCCCACAGGGGCTACGTCAAAGCCGGCCATGCGCAGCAGGAGATGGTGCGCGATGCCATGCAGTCGGTGACGGAGGCTGCCCATGACGTCGACCATTGCGCCACCGACGGCTGCTCGATCCCGACCTATGCCGTGCCGCTGAAAAGCTTCGCGCTGGGTTTTGCCCGCATGGCGACAGGCACCGGCTTTTCGCCGCAGCGCGCCAAAGCGGCGAAGCGGCTTTTGTCGGCGTGCATGGCCGAGCCGTTCCTCGTCGCTGGCACCGGTAAGGCCGATGTCGCGCTGATGCAGGCAGCGCCCGGCCGCATCTTCGTCAAAACCGGCGCCGAGGGCGTCTATTGCGCCGCCATTCCCGAACTCGGCCTCGGCATCGCGCTGAAATGCGATGACGGTGCCGGCAGAGGAGCCGAGGTGATGATCGCCGCCGTGCTGGCCAGGCTGTTGCACGATGACGAGGCGGTTGCCGCCAGGCTCGTCGAACAGGCCAATCCGCCGGTCGAAAGCCGGATCGGCGCCAAGGTCGGGTCGCTAAGGCCGACCGCTGCGCTTGGCTAACGCTAGGAAACGTGGTTGCGCTCGACGGTCAGATGCGCGTAGCCGGCATTGCCTGACTGGGCAAGGTCGGCGGTTGCCGGATCGGCCCAGCGCTGGCCGATGATCGCGCCGTTCAGCGCGTCGTCGATGACATTGTCCGAGATGATCGCCGTTCCTGCGCCCTCGACCACCGAGACGGCAATGCCGGTGCCGACCTTGCGAATGATGTTGCCGGTCGCCACGACATTGCGCAGATACGGACCCCAGCCGATCTGCATGCCGTAAAGCGGCGCGTTCTCGACGACATTGCCCGACACCGTGGTGTCGGCCTCGACGCTGATGCCGACGCCGAAGCCGGGCGCGTCGGCGGGGTAGGGGCCAACCGTCGACAGATTGCGCACGATGTTGTTCGAGCACACACCCATGCGGCCGCCTTCATTGAAATTGACGATCGAAATGCCATTGGCCGCACCGTCGATGATGTTGTTGCCGATGATGGCGCCCTCGAAGGAGAATTCGGAATAGAGCGCCGTCTCACCCGAGCGCGAACAGGTGTTGCCGATGACCTGCAGATTGCTGGAACTGTTGGCGCGGATCGCCGAGAAGGCACAGTCCGAGACGATGTTGCCCGAGATGACGACATTGCCGGCGCGGAAGGCATTGATGCCGTTGCCGTTCTGGCCGGTGCCGCCATTGCGGGCCCTTATGCGCTCGACACGGTTGCCGCTGACGGTGGTGCCGTCTTCCGCTTGCTGCCAGCGGTGCACCAGGATGCCGCCATTGGCGCAGTCGGACACGGTGTTGCCGGAGATCTCAAGCCCGCCGGCCTCGACCGAATAGATGCCGGCGTCCGCCGCGCCGGAAATATCGGAACGCTCAACTCGGCCCGAAACATGTTCCAGCGCCAGCCCGTTCTTGCCGCTGCCGGTAACCTGGCAATTGTCGATGACGAGATGGCCGACGCGGCGGAGATCAAGCAGACCCTGCGCATAGTCAGCCAGCCAGCGGTTCGAGCCGTCGAACACCAGCCCGCTGAGTTCGATATGCTCGGCCTGCTCGGCCATCATCAGATGCCCGTTGCCGCCATAGACGATGCGCGTGGCGCCCGGCACGCCGCTAAGGCGTAGGCGCGCTGGCAGCCTGAGGTTGGACACGACATAGGAGCCCTGCGGCAAAAACACCGGCGCATCGCGCTCGCTGGCGTCATTGAGGAGCTTGGTGAAGGCCTTGCTCTGGTCGTCAAGCGCGCCCGGCTGCACGCCGAGTTCGGTGGCGTTGATCGAACCGCGCATCGAGGCCTTCTCGATGCCGGGCAGGACCTTGGCCGAGGCTTTGCCAGCACAAAGGCCTGCGATGGCAAAGCCGGCGGTCTGGGCGAGCAGCGTTCGTCTGTTCAACATCGGCACAGGTCCTGGCGTTTGCCATCCCTGTCGCAGGAATCGTGCCAGGTCTGCCATCGGACTACGGCTTGTACAGAGGCGGCACCGGGCCTAAGTTCATTGGATGAGCAGAGCTTTTACCCGCGAAGAAGACAGCGAAAACGCCATCGCCGGCATCGGCGAGCGTCCGATCAGCCCGCATCGCAACCTGGTGACGGAGCGCGGCCTGGCCATGATCGATCAGGAACTCGAAGGTCTGCGCGACGAATTGGGCAAGGCCGAGAGACGAGCGGACCGCGAGCGCATTGCGGTCGTGTCGCGCGACCTGCGCTACTGGACCGCCAGGCGCGAGAGCGCCGAGCTTTCCGTGCCGGAGCCGGGTAGCGAAGTGGTGCGCTTCGGCATGGGTGTGACGCTGGAAGGCGATGACGGCAAGAAGGTGCATTGGAAGATCGTCGGTGAGGACGAGGCCGACCCGTCAAAGGGCAGCATTTCCCATGTCTCGCCGATGGCCATCGCGCTGTTCGGCAAGAAGCTTGGCGATGTCGCGAGCGTCAACGGCAAGGAGTGGGAGATCACGAAGCTCTCGGACAAGGCCGAAAGCTAGTCCTCGAGCTTGACCACATGGTCGCGGAAGAATGCCGCGGCGCCTTCCTCGTTGATCTCGCCCGCCGCAACCCCCATCACGAATTCGTAGATCGTACCGTCGTCGGCTGTAAGGCCGTAGCCATTGATGATTAGGAACGCGCCAGCCGCCACCATGGCAGTGCGCTTGTTGCCATCGACAAACGCGTGGTTCCCGGCAATGCCGAAGATGTAGGCCGCCGCCAGTTCCTCGATCGACGGATCACCATAGTTGGCCTTGTTCTCGGCACGGGCGAGCGCGGATTCGAGCGCATTCTCGTCTCTCAAACCCTGCGCGCCGCCATTTCGGCGCGACTGCTCGGCGTGCATCGCTTCGACGGCGCGACGCGACAGAAACTCCCAGCTCATTCGGCGAGCTTCTGAAGCGCGACCTTGTACTTGTCCATGACCTTGCGGGCGGCTTCCATCTGCCGCTCGAAGCTGTCGTCCACCGGTTCAAGGACAATGCCCTTGTCCGTTTCAACGATCTGGAGCTGGTCGCCCGCCTTCATGTTCAGGCGGTCGAGGAGTTCCTTCGGCAGGATAACGCCTTCGGAATTGCCGATCTTGCGAATGGTGGTGTTCATGACAGATGCCTTGTTGTAACGTGAATTATAACGCCATTTTCTCCGCGTTACAACAGAAATTATAACAGCGCTCAGCCTTCCGCCAGCAGCCGATCCATCAGCCTGTCCGCCGCTTCGGGAATGACCGTGCCCGGCGGGAAGATTTCCGCCGCACCCGCCCTTAGCACGGCGTCATAATCCTGCGGCGGGATGACGCCGCCGGCGACGATCAGCATGTCGCCATGGCCGAGCTTCTTCAAGGCTTCCTTGAGCTGGGGGATCAGCGTCAGGTGTCCGGCCGCGAGCGAGGAGGCGCCGATGATGTCGACGTCGTGCTGGACCGCCAGTTTGGCGATCTCCTCCGGCGTCTGGAACATCGGACCGACGGTGACGTCGAAGCCGAGATCTGCAAAGGCAGTGGCGATAACCTTCTGGCCGCGGTCGTGGCCGTCCTGGCCCATCTTGGCCACCAGGATGCGCGGCTTGCTGCCGGACTTCTTCTCGAACGCCGCGATCTTGTCCCGCAGTCTGTCGACCGCCGGATTGTCGCCGAGCGCATCGCGGTAGACGCCGGAGATCGTCTGCACCGAGGCGACATGACGCCCAAAAACCTTCTCCAGCGCCAGCGATATCTCGCCGACGGTCGCGTTGGCGCGCGCCGCGCGGATGGCGAACTCCAAGAGGTTCTCGCCGCTCTCCGCCGCGCGGGTCAGTGCTTCGAGCGCACTGTCGACCGCGCCGACATCGCGCGTGCCTTTGAGCCGCTGCAGCTTCGCCAGCTGCCTGGCCTTGACCTCGGCATTGTCGACCTTCAGCACGTCGACCTCGATGTCGGTTTGAGGCCGATGCGCGTTGACGCCGACCAGCGTCTGCTCGCCGGAATCGATGCGCGCCTGGGTGCGGGCGGCGGCTTCCTCGATGCGCAGCTTGGGAATGCCTTTCTCGATCGCCGCGGCCATGCCGCCAAGGCTCTCGACCTCCTCGATGTGGGCGAGGGCGCGCGCCGCCAGGTCATGCGTCAGCCGCTCGACGAAGGCCGAGCCGCCCCACGGGTCGACGACGCGCGTGGTGCCGGATTCCTTCTGCAGGATGAGCTGCGTGTTGCGGGCGACGCGGGCCGAATGGTCGGTCGGCAGCGCCATCGCCTCGTCGAAGGAATTGGTGTGCAGCGACTGCGTATGGCCTTGTGTCGCCGCCATCGCCTCGATCATGGTGCGGGTGATGTTGTTGTAAGGGTCCTGCGCCGTCAGCGACCATCCCGAGGTCTGGCAATGGGTGCGCAGCGACAGTGAGCGCTCGTCCTTCGGCGAAAAGTTCTTCTTCATCAGGCTCGACCAAAGCAGGCGCGCGGCCCTGAGCTTGGCGACCTCCATGAAGAAGTCCATGCCGACGGCCCAGAAGAAGGAAAGCCGCGGCGCAAAGCGGTCGATGTCGAGGCCGGCGGCGACACCGGCGCGGGCATATTCAATGCCGTCGGCGATGGTGTAGGCGAGCTCGAGGTCCGCCGGCGCACCGGCTTCCTGCATGTGGTAGCCCGAGATCGAGATCGAGTTGAACTTCGGCATGTTTCGCGAGGTGTAGGCGAAGATGTCCGACACGATCCGCATCGAGGGTTTTGGCGGATAAATGTAGGTGTTGCGGACCATGAACTCCTTCAGAATGTCGTTCTGAATGGTCCCGGCGAGATCCTTCTGCGCAACCCCCTGTTCCTCCGCTGCCACGATGTAGAGCGCCATGACCGGCAGCACCGCGCCGTTCATGGTCATCGACACCGTCATTTCGCCGAGCGGAATGCCGTCGAACAGCTGGCGCATGTCGAGGATGGAATCGATGGCGACTCCCGCCATGCCGACATCGCCTGCGACGCGCGGATGGTCGCTGTCATAGCCGCGATGGGTGGCGAGGTCGAAGGCGACCGACAGGCCCTTCTGCCCGGCGGCGAGGTTGCGCCGGTAGAAGGCGTTTGATTCTTCCGCCGTCGAGAACCCCGCATATTGCCGGATCGTCCAAGGCTGCTGGACATACATCGTCGGGTAGGGGCCGCGCACGAAGGGCTGCAGGCCCGGATAGGTGTCGAGATGCGACAGGCCCCTGAGATCGCCCTGCGTGTAGAGATGCTTCACGGCGATGCCCTCCGGCGTCATCCGCAGCCCCTTGATCTCGACCGGCGCGCGTCCTGGCGCGGACCAGCCGATCTGGCTGAAATCGGGGATCATGCGCCGGCTCCGATCGATTGGTCGATGCGCACCGGAAACAGCGGCTCGCAGGTCGCGACACCTTCCGTCAGCGCCGGTCTCCGCTCGGCCGGCAACGTCTCGACCGGGCGTTCGCTGCCGGCACGGAACAGCGTGGTGCCGATGATCGCGCGCGAGCCGGTCCGGTATTCGGCATTGCGCTTTGCCGCGGCGGTCTGGACGCGGTTCTGGACATAGCCTTGCTGCAGGCTCGTCAGCACACCGCCTTCGGCCTCGATGCGCTGGAATTCTTGCCAGGCGGCCGCGCAGAGATCATTGGTCAGCGCCTCGACGGCGCCCGATCCGCCAGCAGGGTCGGCGACATGGTCGACATGGCTTTCCTCGGCCATGATCAACTGCGCGTTGCGGGCGACGCGGCGGGCAAAGCCGGCCGGCAGCCCATGCGCTATTGTGTGCGGCAGGATGGAGATCGAATCGGCCCCGCCGGCGGCGGCCGCGAAACAGGCGATCGCCGTGCGCAATATGTTGGTTTCCGGATCCGCCGTCGTCATCATGCGATACGACGTCTCGGCATGGATGCTGGCCGTCGAGGCCGGGATCGAGCAGACTTCCTGGATGCGGGCCCACAGCCGGCGCAGCGCTCGCACCTTGGCCATCGACAGCAACTGGTCCTGGTCGACGCTGAGCGCGAAGCCGATATGGGGCGCTGCATAGACCAGCGGCTGGCGCGCCTTCTCGAACATCCTGAGATAGGAGACCGCGGAGGCGAGCATGGTGCCGAGCTCCTGCGCCTCGGTGGCGCCGGCATTGTGGAAGACGCGCCCGTCTGCCTCGAGCAGCACGCCGGGCACCCCCATGGAGAAGAAATGCGCCATCGATTGCGGCATAGATTCCTGCAGCGCCTCGATCGACATGCGCAGCCGGCCGGTGCCGGCGAAGATCGCCGCCGGATCGATGCCGAAGGAGAGGTTGAGCTTAGTCGGATCGGAGCGGCGCTTGCCGAGGAACGCTATCAGCCAGTCGGCCACCGCGCGGCTCCAGGGATGCGCATCGATGCGGACCTGGACGCGGTTGAGCGGCACGCCGTCGAGCACGGTCTCCAGCGCCTCGGCCGTCCGCGGCAGGCCATAGCCGAAAGCGTTCGGCGCCCCTTCGAAAACCAGCGACAGGCCGGTGGCGCCCTGCGCGACATCCTCCAGCGCCTGCGCCCTGGCGCGGGCGACATCCGGATCGTCGACGCGCTGGCTGACGATCCACGCCGCTGCGGGATTTGCCCTGACCAGCGGTTCCATGGTGACCGCACGCTCATAGAGCGGCTCGATGCGGATGCCGTCGTCGCTGTGCGAAACGAGCCTCTCCTCGAAGGAGCCTCCGGCAAGCGCCTTTTCGGCGAGCGCCAGCCAGCGCTGGCGGTCAGCGTTCTGAAGGTCGACTTCCCTGGTCAAGGCGCCGGCGCCCATCCGCTCTCCTCCCTTACAGCGCCGCGCATCTCCTGGACACGTCGCGGACGCCGTAGCACCTTTGATTCAGCGCATGATCCTTTCGCGGTCATGCGCCGTCTGCCGCATCAATCGAACCGTTAGTCTAAGGTTCCATGCCCGATATCACAATGCGCTGCCCATGCGGCCGGGTGAACCACCAATCGATTGCCAAACATGCCCAAAATCCACAACTTGCCACAAGCCCGTCAAGACCCAGCTTTGGGCTGGGTTCCAATTCCGATCGCGATTGGACGCCCAAATTGCGATAGGGGCCCAAATTGCGATAGGAGCCCAAATTGCGATAGGAGCATTGTCGCTGCCGCGTCGCGTCACTATACCTCAGGCGTGGCCTTTTGCTTTGACTTCATCAGGTTCGCGGAGACCGACATATGGCTGACGACAAGAGTATTTTCATCGGCGCCAGCCGCAAGCCCGACGACAGCTACCAGCGCCCCGAACAGCTTCTGCTGCAATATGGCAACCGCCACGGCCTGATCACCGGCGCCACCGGCACCGGCAAGACGGTCAGCCTGCAGATCCTCGCCGAAGGTTTTTCCAACGCCGGCGTGCCGGTTTTCTGTGCCGACATCAAGGGCGATCTTTCCGGCATCGCCATGATGGGCGAAGCCAAGGATTTCCTGGTCAAGCGCGCCGAGCAGGTGAAGCTTGAGCCGTACGACTTCCAGCAATTCCCGGTCATCTTCTGGGATCTGTTCGGCGAACAGGGCCATCCGATCCGCGCCACCATCTCGGAGATGGGTCCGCTGCTGCTCTCGCGCCTGATGAACCTCACCGAGGCGCAGGAGGGCATCATGAACATCGCCTTCCGCATTGCCGACGAGGAAGGCCTGCTGCTGCTCGACCTCAAGGATCTGCAGGCGCTGCTCGCCAACATCGCCGAGCGTGCCGACGAGCTCAGCGCCCGCTACGGCAATGTGACGAAGCCATCCGTCGGCGCCATCCAGCGCACCCTCCTGGTGCTGGAACAGCAGGGCGCGGCGAACTTCTTCGGAGAGCCGGCGCTGCGCATCGCCGACATCATGCGCACCACCCGCGACGGCCGTGGCGCGATCAGCGTGCTTGCCGCCGACAAGCTGATGATGAACCCGCGCCTCTACGCCACCTTCCTGCTCTGGCTGATGTCGGAATTGTTCGAGGAACTTCCCGAGGTCGGCGATCCTGAAAGGCCGAAGCTGGTCTTCTTCTTCGACGAGGCGCATCTCTTGTTCGAGGACGCGCCGAAGGTGCTGATCGATCGCGTCGAGCAGGTGGTGCGGCTGATCCGCTCCAAGGGCGTCGGCGTCTATTTCGTCACCCAGAACCCGCTGGATATTCCCGAAAAGGTCCTGGCCCAGCTCGGCAACCGCGTCCAGCATGCGCTGCGCGCCTATACGCCACGCGAGCAGCAGGCGGTGCGGACGGCCGCCGACACCTTCCGGCCGAATCCCGATTTCGACTGCGCCACGGCCATCACGCAGCTCGGCACCGGCGAGGCGCTGGTCTCGACCCTGGAGACCAAGGGCGTGCCGTCCATGGTTCAGCGCACGTTGATCCGGCCGCCATCGTCTCGGCTTGGCCCGATCACGCCGGACGAGCGCCGCCAGCTGATCGCCGAGAGCCCGGTTACGGGGCAATACGACCAGACCATCGACCGCGAATCGGCCTTCGAGATGCTGCAGAAGAAGGCCAGGGAGGCGCAGGAGGCCGAGCAGCAGGCGCAACAGGCCGATAGCGGCCGCTCGCGCTGGACCATCCCTGGGTTCGGTGACGATCCTGCCCCGCAGTCCGGCGGCCGCCGCGCGCCGGCGCCGCGTCCCTCCAACCGCCAGACGGTAGCCGAGGCGGCGATCAAGTCGGTGGTGCGCTCGGTCGGATCGTCCGTTGGGCGCGCGATCGTACGCGGGATTCTGGGCAGCCTGGCCAGGGGGCGGTAGGATGGTTCGGGTGGCGGCTATCAAGCTCGACACCAACGCTGTCTTTTGCCGCAACTGCTGGAACTGCTGTGACCGTGGCGGCGCGAAGGCAGCAGGGCGCTGCCTCAGATATTCTCCGGCGTGACGATCTCGAAGGGGATGGACCGCTGAAGGGTAGCGATAGGTGCCTGCGGTCCAATGACATCGATCATGGTCTGCACGAGAAGGGCGGAGGTCGCCTCGAGCGGATGACAGAGAGCTGCCGTGATCAATCCTTCCGACGTGATGGCGAGCAGGAAAAGCCGCGGCGAAAGAACCAGGCAAACCGGCTCAGATCCGGCATGACGGACTCACGACGGGATGAGAGGTGCGACCTCGCGGTCCGAAAGCCGGTCACTTGCCGCAAGGCCGGACACGACACCGGCGCGATCGGCCGCGTTGCGGTTCTGGCTCATCTTGCGCTTGCCTTCCAGCCTCGCGACCGGCATGCGCAGGCCGACGATCCCCCTGAGCTGCGACTGAATGAACTCCGGCGGAGCATCCGACACGGACCACGGTGTGGCGCGCCCGCCTTCATGCAGATTGGTCAGACGCGTCACCACCTCGAGCAGCCTGTCGGCGTCGTCGAAGAATTCGACCGGCCCATAGGAGTGGATGGCGACATAGTTCCAGGTCGGCACGACCTTGCCGGTTTCCTGTTTGGTTTGATACCACGCCGGCGTCACGTAGGCGTCCGGCCCCATGAAGATCGCCAGGCCATCACCCAGCACGGGTGCGCGCCACTGCGGATTTGCCTTCGCGACATGGCCGTAGATTGTGCCGTGCTCGCCCTCGCTCTCGTCGAGGAAAAGCGGCAATGGCGTCGCCAGCAGTCCTTCCGCGGTGGCGGTGACCAGGGTCCCCAACCGCGCCGCGCGGATCGTCGCTCTCAGGCTCTCCTTGTCGTCATCCCGGAAGGCAGGCGGTATGTACATGATGAACTCCTTGCGTCGCAGCTGAAGATGCCTGATGTCTGGCTTGCCTGGAATATCCAGTTTTGAGGTTTTTCGGTGGTCCAGTTGGAGCAGGATCGTGTCGCGCGCCGGATCATCGCGGCAATCAAGGAACAGATCCACAGCGGCGCCTACCAGCCCGGCGACCGCCTACCCTCGACGCGGGCCTTCGCCGCCGAATGGGGCGCGTCACGAACTACGGTGACGGCGGCCTATAATCAGCTGAACGCCGAAGGCTATCTGATCATCCGCCATGGGGCGCGTGCCGTCGTTGCTGCAGGGTTGGAGAGGGCGACGGGGGAGGCGCCCGTATCGACCGCCCCGCCTCGGAACCTTTCGGCATTCGCGCGCCGGCTGCTGGCTTTGCCTCCGCCACCGGAGCAGCAGCCGGGCAAGGTCGCGGATTTCCGCTATGGCGATCTGTCCGGGGCAGACTTTCCGGTGCCGGCCTGGCGACGGGCGTCCAACAAAGCTATCCTGCGACGCGGCGCGCGGCTGCGCTACGGCGATCCGCAAGGGTCTTCGGCTCTCCGCGTCGCGCTTCAGGGCTATCTCTGGCGCGCTCGCGGCATCAACTGCGTGCCGGACCAGATCGTCATCGTGAACGGCTCGCAGCAGGGGCTCGACCTCTGCGCACGGCTGTTGCTCGACCCCGGCAACCCCTTCGTGATCGAAAACCCGGGATATCCGCTGGCTCGCCATGCCTTTGCCGCGGCAGGCGGCGTCGCGGTTCCCGTTGCCGTCGACGCGGACGGGTTGAGGACGGATGCGCTGCCGCCAGCCCGCCTCGCCTGCGTGACGCCGTCGCACCAGTTCCCGCTCGGAAGCGTGCTTTCGGCGACGCGGCGGCGTTCCCTCCTGGCATGGGCCACGGCGACAGGCGCCTACATCGTTGAAGATGACTATGACGGCGAGTACCGCCACGACATCGTTCCCATCTCACCCCTGCAGACCCTCGGCGCGGAGTCAGTCATCTATGTGGGGACGTTCTCCAAGACGCTCTCGCCCACTTTGAGGCTTGGCTATCTCGTCATCCCAACCGGCCTGTGCCGGGCGTTCAGCGAGGCGAAGCGCCTGACCGACCGGCATGCGCCCATGTTGGAGCAAGACGTGTTGGGTGACTTGCTGACGAGCGGCGCCTACGAGCGTCACGTCCGCAGCATCCGCAGAAAGAATGCTGAGCGCAGGCAGGTGCTGCTGCAGGCATTGGCCGACCGTCTGGGCCCGAGGGTCACCGTTGCGGGAGCCGACACGGGCCTTCATGTCGTGGCCTGGATGCACGGCATCGCCGCCGGGCGCGAGACCGCAATCATCGCGGCCGCGCGCGCTGCCGGGATCGGTCTCTACCCGGTATCGCCGCTCTACGACCCGAGCGGGCCTCGGCCGGAAACGGCTGGCTTCATCATGGGGTACGCCGGGCTTGACGCGGAAGCGGTGCGGCGCGGCGTTGCGGTGCTGGCGAGGATACTGGCCGAACACCGCTGACGAACCCAAAGCTCAGAAGATCTCGTTCGTGAGCCGCTTCACCGGACCGAGCAGGATCGAGCCGGTCGGTACGCCGGC
Organism: Mesorhizobium sp. M4A.F.Ca.ET.020.02.1.1; assembly: GCF_004022645.1. Lineage (NCBI taxonomy): Bacteria > Pseudomonadati > Pseudomonadota > Alphaproteobacteria > Hyphomicrobiales > Phyllobacteriaceae > Mesorhizobium > Mesorhizobium sp. M4A.F.Ca.ET.020.02.1.1. The sequence continues at coordinate 14,538 of NZ_RZOI01000011.1, forward strand.
ATCGATCGGGATGGCCCTGCGATCCGGCACGTCGGCCACCGGCGCGCCGATATCGGCGGTCACGATGACCGGGGTTTTGCTGGGCACGCGATCATAGAGGTCGACAATATCCTGGTTGATCAGGCGCACGCAGCCCGACGACACGGACTTACCGATCGACCACCATTCCGGCGAGCCGTGCAGCCGGTAGAGCGTGTCCTGATCGCCCTGGAAGAGGTATAGCGCGCGGGCGCCGAGTGGGTTCTTCAGGCCGCCGGGCATGCCACCGTTCTTGGCGCTGTATTGGGTCAGTTCCGGCTGGCGGGCGACCATCTCATCCGGCGGCGTCCACTTCGGCCATTTCTGCTTCCACTGCACCACGGCATCGCCCGACCACTCGAAGCCGGCGCGGCCGAGGCCGACGCCGTAGCGGATCGCCTGGCCGCCCTCACGCACGAGGTAGAGGAAGTGGTTGGTCGTATCGACGACGATGGTGCCCGGCCGCTGGCCGGTCGGGTCGGGAACGATCTGGCGCAGGAATTGATGATCGATCTTGTTGACCGGAATGGCCGGCAGGTCGAATCCGTTGTCGGACGTCGCCCCATACATCGTCTCGTAGTCGCCGAGCGGCGGATCGACATAGGCGGGCGGTGGCGGTTGCGCAGGCTCTGGAGCCGGACCGGTGGTCGTGCAGGCGGAAGCCGCGACCGAGGCAGCGCCAAGGGCTGTGAAGTTGAGAAAGCCACGACGGCTGATGCGGAAGGAAGCGTCTGACATGGTTGCCTTTTCTAGGTCTTAATTCGCAAGAAAGCATGAATCCGCAGGCTGGCTGCCGGCGCTCCAATAACAGTCGGCGGCGATAGGCGGTTCCAAATCTGGCCTGAGGGTGGACAAACAAAGGCGAAGCTGTGACCGCATTGCCGCTGTTGCGCTGCAGCAACAGCGCCGTCATGCACCCCCAAGAAGGCCTTCGAGCGAAGGCAGGATCAGCCCTGGCGGAAAGTCCCGGTATTCATCGGGCTGGTTGGCACGGTTGATCCACACCGTGCGGAAACCGAACTTGGTGGCGCCGGCGACGTCCCAGCGGTTGGAGGACTGGAAAGACACCGCACCCGGATAGAGGCGCCAGCCGGTGGTCACCATGTCGTAGACCGACGGGTCGGCCTTGAAGCGTCGCACCGCATCGACCGAAAATACATCGTCCAGCACCTGGTCGAGCGCGGCAGACTTCACGGCCGCCTCCAGCATCTCGGGCGAACCGTTGGAGAGGATCGCGAGCCTCGCGCCCGATGCCTTGAGCGCCTTGAGCACTGCCGGCACCTCCGGATAGCAGTCGAGGTGCCAATAGGCCTCCAGCAGCTTGGCTCGTAGGCCCCTGTCGGCGGAGGGTACCTTGCGCAAGGCGAAATCGAGCGCCTGCTCGGTCAATTGCCAGAAATCGGCATAGGCGCCCATCAGCGTCCTGACCCAGGAATATTCGAGCTGTTTGGCGCGCCATATCTCGGAGAGCAACTGGCCGTCCGGCCCGATCTCGCCGGCATGGCGGCGCACGGCGGCATGCACGTCGAACAACGTGCCGTAGGCGTCGAAAACATAGGCCGCGTGATGCATGGCGACAGTAGTGAGGCGAGGGGAAGCGAAGCGCAAGCGTTGATTGCAGCCAGCACCGATCGATGTTGCGGATCGCGGCCAAACCAGGCCGACATCGGTTGGCGGAGGCCGGCTGGCCCCAACAAAACTCCACGATGCCGGTTGACGGCGGCCACCAAAGCATTTTGCTATGCCCGCTTCGCAAGAACACTTGGACGGACCCGAGCAATGACACTGGCGGCAGCGGCGCAATCCGCGACATGGACCTTCGTCGATGGCGACTGGTACGAGGGCAACGTCGCCATTCTCGGGCCCCGCAGCCACGCCATGTGGCTGGGCACCAGCGTCTTCGACGGCGCCCGCTGGTTCGAGGGCGTGGCGCCCGACCTCGAGCGTCATGCAGCGCGGGTGAACGCCTCGGCCATCGCGCTCGGCCTGAAACCTACCATGACCACCGAGAAGATCGTCGGGCTGACCTGGGACGGGCTGAAGAAGTTCGACGGCAAGACGGCGGTCTATATCAGGCCGATGTACTGGGCCGAGCATGGCGGCTATATGGGCGTGCCGGCCGATCCGGCCTCGACCCGCTTCTGCCTCTGCCTTTACGAATCGCCGATGATCTCGCCAGCAGGCTTTTCGGTCACCGTCTCACCTTTCCGGCGGCCGACCATCGAGACCATGCCGACCAACGCCAAGGCCGGCTGCCTTTACCCCAACAATGGCCGCGCCATCCTCGAAGCCAAGATGCGCGGCTTCGACAATGCGCTGGTGCTCGACATGCTGGGCAATGTCGCCGAGACCGGAACCTCGAACATCTTCCTGGTCAAGGACGGCCATGTGCTCACGCCGGCGGCGAACGGCACCTTCCTGTCCGGCATCACTCGTTCGCGCACCATAGGCTTGCTCGGCGACTACGGCTTCAAGACCACCGAAAAGACGCTGTCGGTGCGCGATTTCCTTGAAGCGGACGAGATATTCTCGACCGGCAACCATTCCAAGGTCGTGCCGATCACCCGCATCGAAGAGCGCAATCTCCAGCCTGGCCCCGTCGCCAAAAAGGCGCGCGAGCTCTATTGGGACTGGGCGCATTCCACATCCGCCGCCTGATCCGAGGGCAGGCTTTCTCTTTTGACGCAGCCGCCTGCCGCAAAACCGTGTGACAGGTTTCCGGAACCTCTCTAGAAAGGGAACCGGCACTTCATTCCGGAGTTGTCCCAAATCATTCCAGACCTATCTTAGTCCGGTAGTGACACCGGATTTTCCATGAGGGAGTACCATCCATGGCTTTTGAGCTGCCTGCTTTGCCCTACGACTACGAGGCGCTTCAGCCTTATATGTCCAAGGAGACGCTGGAGTATCATCACGACAAGCACCACAAGGCCTATGTCGACAACGGCAACAAGCTCGCCGCGGAAGCCGGCTTGGGTGACCTTTCGGTCGAGGAAGTCGTCAAGCAGTCCTTCGGCAAGAACGCCGGGCTCTTCAACAACGCCGCCCAGCACTACAATCACATCCATTTTTGGAAGTGGATGAAGAAGGGCGGTGGCGGCTCCAAGCTGCCGGGCGCGCTGCAGACGGCGGTCGACAGCGACCTCGGCGGCTATGACAAGTTCAAGGCGGATTTCATCGCCGCCGGCACCACCCAGTTCGGTTCCGGCTGGGCCTGGCTTTCGGTCAAGGATGGCAAGCTCGCGATCTCGAAAACCCCGAACGGCGAGAACCCGCTGGTGCATGGCGCCTCGCCGATCCTCGGCGTCGATGTCTGGGAGCACTCCTACTACATCGACTATCGCAACGCACGGCCGAAATATCTCGAAGCCTTCGTCGACAGTCTCATCAACTGGGACTATGTCCTCGAGCTTTACGAAAAGGCGAAAGGTTGATTGGTTGACGAAAAGCCCCGGCACGACCGGGGCTTTTCTTTTCTGCCTGCAGCGGAAAGTGAAAGTCGTTGCTGTGCGGACGGAATATTTCCGCCGCGCCGTCCGTTAATGTCCAGTCGCGCACTCTCTTCACCAAGGAGCCATTGAATGAGAAAGCTTGTTCTCGCCATCTCTATGCTCGCTGTAGCGGGTTCGGCCGCCTTCGCTGATCCGATCAAGGATCGCCAGGCCCTGATGAAGGAACGCGGCAAACTTGCCGGCCAATTGTCGAAGGTCGTCAAGGGCGAGGAAGCTTTCGACGCAGCCGCCGTGCTGGCGGCGTTGCAGGCGCTGCAGGCCAATGGCGAGAAATGGGACACCGAGAAGTTCTTTCCGGCCGGCAGCGACAAGGGCGACACCACCGCCGCACCAAAGATCTGGGAAGATACGGCCGGCTTCAACGCGGCCGAGGACAAGTTCCTGGCCGACGTCAAGGCCGCGGTCGCGGCTCCGCCAGCCGATGTCGATGCCTTGAAGGCGCAGCTCAACACGATCGGCGGCGACTGCGGCACCTGCCACCAAAGCTACAGGATCAAGAAGGGCTGATCCCGGCCAATGGCCTGGCTGAAAAAACTCGTCGGCGCGGCCCTCGTTCTGGGTGGCGCTGGCGCGGTTGCCGCATGGTTGCTGTCGGCGCCGGTCAGACTTGATGCCGCGACCGTCGCGCAGCTCGGCCCCGGCGATGCCGCCAGGGGCAAGCGCATCTTCTATGCCGGCGGCTGTACCTCCTGCCATGCCAAGCCCGGTTCGCAGGGCGATGCCCGACTAGCACTCACGGGCGGCCTCGAACTGAAGACGCCGTTCGGCACCTTCGTGCCGCCCAACATCTCGCAGGACGCCAAGGACGGCATCGGCGCCTGGAGCGAGCAAGACTTCGCCGATGCCATGCTGAAGGGCGTCTCGCCTTCCGGCGAGCATTTCTACCCGGCCTTTCCCTACGCCTCTTATGCGCGCATGAAGCCGTCCGACATCGCCGACCTCTACGCGTTCATGAAGACGCTGCCGGCGGTCGCCGGCAAGGCGCCTGATCACAAGCTCGGCTTTCCCTTCAGCATCCGCCGCGGCATCGGCCTGTGGAAGCGGCTTTATCTCAGCCCCGAGCCAGTGATTGCCCTTGCCGACGGCGCGGCGGACAAGGTCATGGCCGGCCGCTATCTGGTCGAGGGGCCGGGCCACTGTGGCGAATGCCACACGCCGCGCGACTTTGCCGGCGGCGTGAAGAAGGCCGAGTGGCTGGCCGGCGCCACGGCCGCCGAAGGCAAGGGCATCGTGCCCAACATCACAGCGGGTGAGGGCGGCATCGGCGAGTGGTCGGAAGCCGACATCGCCAACTATCTCGAAACCGGCTTCACACCGGACTTCGATTCCGTTGGCGGCGCGATGGTCGACGTGCAAAGGAACATGGCGCAATTGACAGCCGACGACCGCGCCGCGATCGCCGCCTATCTCAAGGCCGTGCCGCCACACGCCAACGGCTATCCGGCGCGTAAAAAACCCTCGGGATGATTCCCGCTATTAGTTGACTTGAATACTCATGTATTATAGGCGGCGCTTCGACCAGTTTTCCGGCAATTCGAAGCTCGCCCATGCCCTCTGTCGACCTTGTGTCCGAAATCGCCCGTGGTGGGCAGCGCACAGCACTTCTTTTTCCTGATGGGCGGACGCTCTCCTATGCGGAACTCGACAGCCTCACGCTGCGCTTCGCCACGCGGCTTGGACAAGGCGAAAAGCAGCTCGTGGCCATCTCGGCGGAAGCCTCGGAACATGTGGTCGTCGCCTATCTTGGAGCCCTGCGGGCGGGCCACGCGGTGGCCATGTTGCCGCCTTGCGACGACAAGCTGTGGGATGATTTTCTAGCGGTCTTCCAGCCGGACTTCACGTTCCGGCTGGCCGATGGCCGCTGGCGCCTCATCAAGGAGGTTCGGTCCGAAAGGGAGGCTCAGCCGGTCCACCCTGATCTCGCGCTGCTGCTTATGACCTCCGGCAGTTCGGGTGCGGCCAAGGCGGTGCGGCTTTCCCATGCCAATCTCGATGCCAATGCGCGCTCGATCGCAACCTATCTCGAACTCTCGTGCGCCGACCGGGCTGCGCTGGTCCTGCCGCTCCATTATTCCTACGGACTGTCAGTGCTTAATTCCCATCTGATTGCCGGCGGCAGCATCCTCTTTCCTGGCATCTCAGTCATGCATGGCGATTTCCCGAGGGTAATCGCTGACGGCGGCTGTACAAATCTTTCCGGCGTCCCGTATTCCTACGAACTACTGGAAAGGGCGCAGTTCCGTTCCGCCGAGGTGAAGACGCTGCGCATGATGACGGTGGCAGGCGGACAGCTCGCCCCCGACCTCATCCGCCTCTACCGGGACCACATGCGCGCCAGGGAGGGCGGCTTCTTCGTCATGTATGGCCAGACGGAGGCGACGGCCCGCATCGCCTTCGTCCCGCCGGAATGCCTTTCCGATAGGGAGGAGCGTATCGGCATGGCCATTCCCGGCGGCAGCCTTAGCCTCATCGATGCCCAGGGAAACCCGATCAGGCAATCTGGCACCCCCGGAGACCTCATCTATCGCGGCCCAAACGTGATGATGGGGTATGCCGAGCAGCGCTGCGACCTGGCGCGCGGGGCCGAACTCGAGGCCCTGAATACCGGCGACGTGGCCGTGCGCGACGAGCAGGGTTACTTCCGTATTGTCGGACGCAAGAGCCGCTTCGCCAAGATTGCAGGCCTCAGGATCGGCTTCGATAGCATGGAGCAGGCACTGAAGCGGGCCGGCATCGCGGCCGCGGTGCTGGGTGACGATGGAGGGCTGCACGCCTACGTGACCGATGCGGGTACGATCGCAAGGGCGCAGTGCATCCTCGCCGAGACCAGCCGTCTTCCGGCCAACCTGGTTTCCGTTACCGCGGTGGACAACTTCCCCAGGCTTACTTCGGGCAAGACCGACTATGCATGCCTTGAACAGGACAGGCTGAAAAGGCGGACGGAGATCCGCTGCGGGACGGGCGGTCTGCTCGGGGCCTACAGCCGGGTATTCTATCCACTCGCCGTTGGCCGCAACGACAGTTTCGTCTCGCTCGGCGGGGATTCCCTTCGCTACCTGCAGTTGGCTATGGAACTTGAACGCCTTGGCATGGACCTGCCGCATGGTTGGGAACACCTGAGGGTCGCCGAGTTTGCCAACCGCCATGGGGCGATGCCGACTTTCAAGTGCAAGGAGACCAGCGGATTGCCGATCGACCTTGTGCTGAGGGTGATGGCGATCCTGCTGGTGGTGATCCATCACGAGACGCTGTGGCCAATTCCCGGCGGCTCCGGCGTGATGATGCTGCTCGTCGGTTTCGGCCTGGCGCGGTTCCAGGCGACCCACCTCCTTGCCGGCCGGATCCGACAGGCGTTGAGGCCTGCGATCGGCGTCCTGATCCCTTATTTCCTCATTGTTTCCGCCTACGCGTTTGCCTGGCGAGCGATTCCCCTGGCCTCGGTGACGCTTACCGGCAATCTTGGTTATGCCGAGCCGGAGCGCCACGAGATGATCCCTTATCTTTACTGGTTCATCGAGGCCTATGCGCAGACGCTCCTCATCTTCTCCCTCATCTTCACTGTGCCGGCTGCGCGCAAGCTCGCACGGTTGCGACCCTTCGCCTTCTCGCTTGGCCTGTTGGGGGTTGCCGTCGCCGCTCGCTTTTCCATCCCGCCATTGGTCGACATCGGCAACCGCCAGATCTTTGCGATCTACTGGGTGTTCCACCTCGCCGTCTTCGGTTGGTGTGCCGGTTTTGCCGACAATCCGGCAAGAAGGCTCATCTTGATGGCGTTCGCCGCCCCGGTGCTGGGCTATCTAGCCTTCTGGGAGGCAGTTTGGATCGGGACAGCCGTCAAGTATTTGATGATCTTCGCCGCGCTTCTGGCTCTCCTTTACGTGCCGCGTATCCGCTTGCCGGCACGGGCCGGCCGCGTGATGACGCAGGTCGCTGCCTCCGCCTTTCCCATATATCTGTTTCACCGCTTCGTCCCGGAGCTATTGATGGCGCCGGCGTCACCTGCGTTGCCGGCTCCGATCTTTCACCTGCTGGCGATCGCGGGCGGTATTGGCATCGGCATATTCGCCGGCAAGGCCATGACAGGCCTTCGTAACCAGCTTGGCAGATTTGCGATGAGACGCCAGCCAGAATTGCGCCCGGTCTAATGCGCCGCGTCTGAAAGGCACCCTACAACGCGCTTCGGCTGTGTTCTTGAGCGTGTCGTTACCGCAGAACCGCCGCGCGCTTTGGCTGCCATGCGTTAGCTTACGGGGTGGCGGTCGCCGAGGAAGTCGAAGCCGCTTTCGAAGAAGTGATTGTAGTCGCAGGTCAGTTCCTCGCCCGGCGCGATATCGCGCAAGGCATACGTCTCCTCCGGCGAGGAGACGTCGCAATTCGGGTCGTCGTCATGGTTCATGTAGCGGGCGTCATCGGCCTCGAAGACGATGTAGGCCGGATCGCGGCGGTCGGGATAGGAATAGCGGTCGAGATAGGATTTCACCGGGCCGGTCTCGTTCTCATAGGTGTCGACCTCGATCACCCGGTCGAATCTGGGGTCGAGCTTCCAGATCAGCGTGCCTTGGGGGATGTGGTTCTTGGCGAAGACGCCGATGCCCTGGATGGGCGATTTGTCGAGATAGACGTCGACGAGCAGCATGGCGGACCCTTGCAAGACGGTGACTGGCAGGCGCGGCTCGAAAAAAGCCGGGCATTGGGTAGCGCGCGACAGCGGCAATTGCGAGCACAAAATCGCCGCGCATGAGCGCGAAATGAAGCCTCTGAAAACGTCATGCGCAAATCAAAAATTTATGACCGGACGCATCAGTTTGGGAGCGATGCCGGCAGGTCCCGCAATCGGCCGCTGGACGGCCGTTTTGCGCTGCTCTGAACAGCAGGTGCGCACCGCTCAGCGCTGTTGCAGCGCAAGGCGCACACCGAGCGCACAGTAGATCGCGCCGACGACCTTGCCTTGCCATTTCAGCACCGCGGGATTCCGGCGCAGGAAGGCGCCCAGCCCACCCGCGCTCACCGCGAAGACGACCGTGCTGAACAGGCCTAGCAGGACGAAGATGATTCCCAATGCCGCCAGCTGAAGCATCACCGATCCGTTTTCCGGCCGCACGAATTGCGGCAGGAAGGCGAGGAAGAACAGCGCGGTCTTGGGGTTGAGCATCTCGGTTAGCACCGCCTGGCGGAAAGCCTTGCCCGCCCGGATCGCAAGCGCACCGGCGGCTGGATCGGTCGATGTCTTCTCGATGATCGCACGTATGCCAAGATAAACGAGATAGGCCGCGCCGACATATTTGACGATGCTGAACAGCATCGCCGATGTGGCGATGATCGCCGAGATGCCGACCATCGCCATGACGGTGTGGAATATATCGCCGGCCGCGATCCCGGCGCCGGTGGCGATGCCCACTTTCGTTCCCGAACTCGTCGCCCGCGCGACGGTCAGCAGAGTGGCGGGGCCGGGAATGAACACAAAGCCGAGCACGACCGCGACATAGGTCGCCAATGTGGCCAGGTCGATCATTCCAGGGTCCTCCGCGACTTCGCCCAATCAAAGCCACGCCGTGGCTCGCGACGCAATGGCCTTCTCACACGCTCGCCGCCGCCGAGACTGAATCGGCCTTGCCCGCCACCTTCAGCGCGAAGGCGTAGGTGTAGGCGATCTCTTCCAGCCTCGAGAATCGGCCGGAAGCGCCGGCATGGCCGGACTCCATGTTGATCTTGAACAGCACCGGATTGTCGCCGCGCTTGCGCTCGCGCAGCCGCGCCACCCATTTGGCCGGTTCCCAGTAAGTGACGCGCGGATCGGTGAGCCCTGCCTGCGCCAGGATCGGCGGATAGTCGAGCGCGGCCACATTGTCATAGGGCGAATAGGCCGCGATCGTCCGGTAGTCTTCGGCCGAGGCGATCGGATTGCCCCATTCCGGCCATTCGGGCGGCGTCAGCGGCAAGGTGGCGTCGAGCATGGTGGTCAGCACGTCGACGAACGGCACCTCGGCGACGATGCCGCCAAAACACTCCGGCGCCAGATTGGCGATCGCCCCCATCAGCATGCCGCCGGCCGAGCCGCCTTGCGCGACGATGCGGTCATGCCCCGTGTAGCGCTCGGCCACCAGATGGCGCGCGCAGGCTATGAAGTCGGTGAACGTATTGATCTTCTGCGCCCGCTTGCCGTCGTCGTACCAGCCGTAGCCCTTGTCCTTGCCGCCGCGGACATGGGCGATGGCGTAGACGAAGCCGCGGTCGACCAGCGACAGGCAATTGGTGTTGAAGGACGCCGGCACGGTGATGCCGTAGGAACCGTAGCCGTAGAGCAGGCAAGGCGCCGAGCCGTCGAGCGGCGTGTCGCGGTGATGGATGAGCGAGATCGGCACCAGCTCGCCGTCGGCCGCGGGCGCCATCAGCCGCCGCGTCACATAGTGGTCGGGCTCATGACCCGAAGGCACTTCCTGGGTCTTGAGGAGCACGCGTTCGCGGGTGCGCATGTTGTAGTCGAAGACCTGCGCTGGCGTCGTCATCGAGGAATAGGTGAAGCGCATGGTCTCGGTGTCGTATTCGTAGGAACCCGACAGGCCGAGCGAGAACGCTTCCTCGTCGAAGAAGATGAGGTGCTCCTCGCCGCTTTCGCGGTCGCGCACGACGATGCGCGGCAGGCCTTCCTTGCGCTCCAGGCGGACCATGTAATTGTTGAAGCCCAGGACCGAGAGGATCAGCCGTCCGGGCTCGTGCGGAACCAGCTCGCGCCAGTTGGCGCGTGCCGGAGCATTGGCCGGCGCCGTCATGACCTTGAAATCCTTGGCGCCGTCGGCGTTGGTGAGGATGAAGAAGATGTCTCCGCCTTCCTCCAGATCATATTGCAGGCCGGTTTCGCGCGCGGCGACCAGCTTCGGCTCGGCACGCGGGTCGTCGGCGCGCAACAGCCGGTATTCCGAGGTCTCGTGATCGTTGATGCCGATCATGATCCATTCTTTGGAGCGCGTGCCGCCGACATCCATGAAGAAGCCCGGATCGGTTTCCTCATAGATCAGCCGATCGTTTTCGGCGTTGTCGCCGAGCGCGTGGAACAGCACCTTGGAGGGACGGTGATTGTCGTCGAGGCGTGTGTAGAAGAATCCGTCATCGCCGGCATTCCAGACGCCCCCGCCTCCGGTGTCGGGGATCTGGTCCGCCAGTTCCTGGCCGTTGCCGAGGTCGCGCACGCGCAGCGTGAAGAATTCTGATCCCTTGTCGTCGAATGCCCACAAAAGCTTCCCGTGGTCGGCTGAATGGTCGACGCCGCCGAGCCGGAAATAGGGCTTGCCGCCCGCTTCCACGTCACCGTCGAGCAGGATCTTCTCCTCGCCGCCTTCGCGCTGCGTGCGGAAATAGCGTGGCTGCTCGCCCCCCAGCCTGTAGGACGAACCATAGGCGTAGGGCCCGTCCTTCATCGGCACGGTGGAGTCGTCCTCCTTGATGCGCCCCTTCATCTCGGCGAAGAGCTGCTTCCGAAGCGCAGCCGTATCGGCCATCAGCTCCGCCTGGTAGGCATTCTCGGCTTCGAGATGGGCGCGGATCCGGCCGTCGAGCAGGGAAGGGTCCCTGAACATCGCCTGCCAATTGTCGGCCCGCAGCCAGGCATAGTCGTCGGTGCGGGTGAAGCCGTGGTGGGTGTCGAAGACAGGTCGCTTCTCGGTCTGCGGCGGGCTGGCGGTCGAAAAGGCAGGGGATCTGGTCATTACGTCTCGCTGTAGAAATTGCTTGAATGGCAAATGAACACGCCGATCAGCGCCGGTTCAAGGCCCGGCTTATAGCGTGATGGCCGCTCCGATACTGGGCTGGAGAGGGAGAGAGATAATGAGTTTCTATGTTCGCACCGCTGCGGCTCTTGCCGTCGCTTCAACCGTTCTGGCCTTTGTCGGCCAGTCTCATGCAACCGCCTTTGCCGCTTGGCAAGTGTCGGACCTGCCCTTCGGCGACACGCTTAATGCGCGCAAATATCCTTCGGGCAGTTCGCAGAAGCAGGCCGCCTACCCGAACGGCACCGTGCTGCAATTGACCGGACGCTGCACCGGCGGGATAAACCTGCTCGACATTGCGGGCCAGCCGCGCTGGAAGCAGCAGCAGACGATCCGCTACCGTTGGTGCGAGATTTGGCACGACCCGTCGCGCAACGGTCATTTCGTCGCCGGCTGGGTTTATGGCAAATACATCGCGCCCTATTGAGCTGTCGGTTTTCGCCGCTCCGGCCAAGTCGCGGGCACCAGTAATGTCTTGCAACCCGTGATTTCATTAGGATCGGGAAACCTTGCGATCTGTCGAAGGTCAAGCATAGCCGAAGCATCGAGCCGATTTTAGCTGCTTTCGCCGATGTAACGGCGGTTCGACGTGGCGTCACCCGTGCTGGTCAGACCAGAAAAATCTCGCTAAGTTACGCGATGCACGAAAGTTTGAAGCTGAACGGGGAATATTTGATATATATCGTTGAATATAGCGCAATATGCGAATTGACTTACTTGACTGGTAGGATCATTAAGATAATTCGACGCGAATCGCAGAGGCACTTTCCTGCATGAAATTCGCGCGATGCCCAGCCGAAAAAAGGGCGCAGTTAGAAACAACTCTCGTTGGGGCCTGAACACAATGGATATCGCCGAAACACCTTCCCGAAATAGCGACGCGCTGATTGAGCTGACTGCCGATGTGGTCGCCGCTTACGTCAGCAACAATCCCGTACCCGTCGGCGAGCTGCCGAACCTGATCGCCGATGTCCATGCCGCCCTGGGCCGCGTGGGTGGCACCGCCGAGGCGCCGCCCGCCGACAAGCAGAAGCCTGCGGTCAACCCGAAGCGCTCTGTCCATGACGATTACATCGTCTGTCTCGAGGACGGCAAGAAGTTCAAATCGCTGAAGCGCCACCTGATGACCCACTACAATCTCACGCCCGATGAATATCGTGAGAAGTGGGGCCTCGACGCAAGCTACCCGATGGTCGCGCCCAACTATGCGGCCGCCCGCTCGCAGCTTGCCAAGAAGATGGGCCTTGGGCGCAAGCGCAAGGGTCGCTGAAGCAGCATCTTTTCCATTTCGATGCCGGACGGCGCCTTCGGGCGCCGTTTTTGCTTTGAGCGTGCGGGCATGCCAGTCCATTGCCCAGCCGGCCAATCGCTCAAAAT
>NZ_RZOI01001200.1:0-979 GCF_004022645.1 Mesorhizobium sp. M4A.F.Ca.ET.020.02.1.1
CCCCGATGGCTCCGGCCGCACGAAGGTCGCCCGGAGCGGGAACAGGATGAAGCAGGTCACCGCGATTGCCTGCGCGGTCAGATAGCGGCCGGCGAGGCGGTCGACGCCGCGCCTGGTGTCGTTGAGAAGCAGCGACAGGCCGTAGAACAGGTTGATCGACCAGTAGGGCACGATCGTCCACGCCATGAACGGGATGTCGCGCTCCCACGCAAAGACAATGCTGCCGACATCGTCGCGTCGCGAGGCCAGCCAGTTGGCGAAGCCATAGGTCGAGTAGAACAGCGGCGCGAGCAGCGCCAGCCACAGCGCCGCGCGTAGCAGGATGGCGCCGAATCTATCCTTCGACGGCTCGGCGATGGCGGCTGGGGCAGGGTCGGCGGCGGGCACGGCTTCCTCAGACGCGCCGCGCGACCGAGACGGTGAAGATGCCCCACTGGTCGATGCGCTGGTCGATTTTCTCGAAACCGGCGGCCTTCACCAACTGGTCCATCTCGCCCTGCGTGCGCCGCCGCATCACCCAGGCCTGGCCGCCGCGATGCGAGGTCAGGCTACGCGCGATCATCTCCAGCTGCGGATGCCAGGGCTGGTTGGTGTAGATGATCAGGGCACCGGGCTGCATGGCGCTGGCGAGTCCGCTGAGCGAGCGGGAAATCAGCGCATTGTCGGCGAAGAGCTCGTAGAGGCCGGAAACGATGGCGAGGTCCGGCGCCGGCTTCAGCGCGGCGAGCATTCCGGCATCGAAGGCGTCGGCCTGGCGGAAGGTGACGCTGGTCGGCAGGTGCCGCTCGGCGATCAGCCTGGTGCCGAGCCCGACATTGAGCTCGGAATAGTCCTGCAGCCTGACGCTGGCCGGGGGCGTCGGGCATTTGGCAACGGCATCGAGCACGTAGCGGCCATGGCCGGCGGCGATGTCGACGATGTGCACGGGCCGGCCGGCGGACTTAAGCTGCTCCCTGGCGTTGCCGGTCAGTTCTTACAG
>NZ_RZOI01001201.1:0-972 GCF_004022645.1 Mesorhizobium sp. M4A.F.Ca.ET.020.02.1.1
GCGCTGGCCAGCATCGTGACGTCGTTGCCGATTGCGACGAAGGTCGCTCCCAGCTCGAGGTAGCGCTTGGCGAGGCCCAGATCGCCGGTCAGAATACCGGCGGCTTTGCCGTGCGATCGGATCGCGACAAGCGCGCGCTCCACTTCGGCCTGCACTTCCGGCGCACCGGGCTTTCCGAGAAAACCCATATCAGCAGCCAGGTCGGCCGGCCCGATGAAGACGCCGTCGACGCCGTCGTTTGAGACGATGTCGTCAAGCGCTGCCAGCCCAGCCCGGTTTTCGACCTGCAGCAGCAGGCAGATCTCTTCATTGGCTGTCTGCAGATAGTCGGGATACGATTGAAGGCCGAGGCACGGGCGAGCGCCGCCCCGACGCCGCGGATGCCATGTGGCGGATAGCGAACGGCCCGAACCATCGCCTCCGCCTGGGCCCTGCTCTCGATCATGGGAACCAGCAACGTCTGCGCCCCGATATCGAGCAATTGCTTGATGATCCAGGCCTCGCCCACTGGAGGCGGATCACCGCGTGAGAGACGGTTGCCTTGATCGCTTGCAGCTGCGAAACCAGCAATGGCAGATCGTTCGGTGCGTGCTCGGCGTCGAACAGCAACCAGTCGAAGCCCGCCCCGGCGCAGATCTCGGCTGTATACGGACTGGCGAGGGCCTGCCAAAGACCGATCTGCGGTCCGCCTTCGGCAAGCGCCTTCTTGACCCCGCTGCTCGGTGCCGGCATTTGCGCTTCCTACTCGAAGAACAGGCCCACGGAGCCGTAAGGCCCGAAGTCCGCGTGGATGGTGTCGCCGTGCCTGCATTCCACGGGCCGGATGAAGGAGCCTGACAGCACCTCCTGCCCAGCCTCGATACGCATGCCATATTGATGCAGCCGGTTGGCGAGCCAGACGATGCCTTTAGCCGGATGGTCGAGCACGCCGGCGCCCAGGCCCGTCTCCTCGACCTCGCCGCTGCGCGACAC
>NZ_RZOI01001202.1:0-969 GCF_004022645.1 Mesorhizobium sp. M4A.F.Ca.ET.020.02.1.1
CCTACAAGGGGCTGCTTGCCAACAACTTCGCCGACTGGCGCCTTGAAGTCTCCGGCCTCGTTGAGAAGCCGCTGGCGCTGACCCGCGAGCAGCTTCAGAACATGCCGAGCCGCACCCAGATCACCCGCCACGACTGTGTCGAGGGCTGGAGCTGCATCGCCAAATGGACGGGCACGCCGCTGTCTCTGGTTCTCGACCAGGCGGTCGTGAAACCCCAGGCCAGCTATGTCATGTTCCACTGCCTCGACACGATCGACCGGTCTCTCTCCGGCGACATCAAATATTACGGCACCATCGACCTGATCGACGCCCGCCACCCGCAGACGATCCTCGCCTACGGCCTCAACGGCAAGCCGCTGCCGGTCGAGAACGGCGCGCCGCTGCGCGTGCGCGTCGAGCGCCAGCTCGGCTACAAGATGCCGAAATACATCTACAAAATAGAGCTGATCGACAGTTTCGCCGCGATCGGCGGCGGCCGCGGCGGCTATTGGGAGGACAACGGCTACGACTGGTATGGCGGCATTTGAAGACCGTACAGGGTCGAGCCGAGAATAGTGGTCTCCGAGAAGCTGGAGCGGAACGTACTCAAAGTACGCGAGCACGCCTACGCCGGCCGTAGCCTTGGCTGTGCGGCGTCTCACGATCGCTTCGGTCGGCGAAGGCCGGAAGCGCGGGAAACCGCCATTTGCAGGCCGGCATCACCTGAATATCAATGGGCCCTAAGCAACCTTGTCGAGCAGCGGCTTGAGCGCCGGGTGGATTTCCGGCGACGCATGCTTGATCAGCGTCAGCAGCGCGCGCTCGTTCTCGCTGAGCGGCCGGTTCGGGCCGATTCGCTCAGCCAGCCACCTCGCCTCGCCGGCATCGACCGTCTCGGCGCGGCGGGCCATTGCTTCGGCTGCCCGGTTCCTGGCTTCCCAATCGGCCTCGATGTCGTCAGGCGAGCGGTAGGCTTCCATGATGCCGGCG
>NZ_RZOI01001203.1:0-964 GCF_004022645.1 Mesorhizobium sp. M4A.F.Ca.ET.020.02.1.1
ACAAGGCACTGGCCCTGCCCCATGTGGCGACCGGTCATCCGCTCACGGATCCGCTGACACTGATCGTGTCCTTCTATGGCTTCGTCGAGGCCTTTGCCCGGCACCGCGGCCTCGATCCCGATACGCCGCGCAATCTGCGCAAGGTGACGGAAACCGTATGAGCGACCGTTTTGCCCTCACTGGCGCCCGCATCTTCGACGGCGCCGACTGGCACGACAATGCCGCCCTCGTCGTGAGCGGCGGCCATGTCGAGGCCATCCTCCCCGCCGGCGCCCTTCCGTCCGGCGTCGCCAGCATCGAGACCGGCGGCGGCCTGCTTGCGCCAGGCTTCGTCGATCTGCAGGTCAATGGCGGCGGCGGCGTCATGCTCAACGACCATCCCGACGTCGCCTCGATCGAGACCATCTGCCGGGCGCATGCACCCTTCGGCACCACGGCGCTTTTGCCGACGCTGATCACCGACACGCCCGCGATCACGGCGGCGGCTGTCGCGGCAGGGGCCGCGGCGGCGCGCCAGGAGGTGCCGGGCTTTCTCGGCCTGCATCTCGAAGGCCCGCATCTGTCGGTCGCCCGCAAGGGCGCGCATGACCCGGCGCTGATCCGGCCGATGACGGAAGCGGACCAGGCCGCGCTGATCGCCGCGCGCAAGGAGCTCCCGGTCCTGCTGACCACGGTCGCGCCCGAATCCGTCGAGCCGGCGCGCGTCACGGCCCTGGCAAAAGCCGGCCTCATCGTCAGCCTCGGCCATTCCGACACCACCTATGTCACGGCGAGCGCTTTCGCGGCCGCCGGCGCAACGGTGGTGACGCATCTGTTCAACGCCATGAGCCAGATCGGCAACCGCGAGCCGGGACTGGCCGGTGCCGCCATCGCCACAGGCGGCCTGTCCGCCGGCATCATTGCCGACGGCATCCACGTCGATCCCGCCACCATCGCGATCGCGCTGCGCGCCAAGAAGGGGCCG
>NZ_RZOI01001204.1:0-963 GCF_004022645.1 Mesorhizobium sp. M4A.F.Ca.ET.020.02.1.1
TATGCCAAGGAAACCGCCAACGCCGATGATGGCGGATTTCGCCTTGCCGGTCTCGTCAAAGACGACATCACTGACCTTGCCGATATCCTGGGCATCGTCGGCCGTGCCGTTATAGACGGACTCGCCGATGATGTTGGTGGCAAGGCTGCCCTCGGCACGCATCACCGGGGCGGCCGGCGCCTCGTTCTGCGTGGCTGGCGCCGGGGTCGTCGCTGTCTGCGCGTAGGCGCCGGCTGCAATCAGTGTGGCGAGCGCGGTGGTCGCAAAAAGGGTGCGTATCATGATGCTTCCTCCTCGTGCATGATTTCGGGTCCACCGCACCGTCGCTGGAGGATCGGCCGCGGCGTTTCTACAGGTTCACAACGTCGTGACCACATCGTTGTTCCGAAAAATGCGGCTGCGCGCTTCGGACAAGCCCATGAAATTGCTGGCGCTGGCCGGTTTCACCGGACCCGGGAACCTTTCTCTAGCCATTCCGTTTCAGCCTGCGGCTGAGCCTATCGCGGCTCGGTGTGCGACAACGGAGTGGGGCATGCGATTTGCGGCGGTGCTGAACCGGGATGGCGGCACGTTGCGGACAACCGATCTTTCCGGCTTCTGTGACCGGCTGCGCCAAACGCTCGAGGCGGCCGGCCATTCCGTGGATGTCGATGTGGTTGCCGGCGAAGACATTGCAGCGGCCCTCCAAAAGGCGGCCCGGCGGCGCGACGTCGATGTCGTACTGGCCGGCGGCGGCGACGGCACCATTTCGGCCGCAGCCGGCCTGCTGATGAACCGCAAGACGGCGCTGGCCATCCTGCCGGCAGGCACGATGAACCTCTTCGCCCGCGGGCTCGGCGTTCCGCAGACGCTCGACGCGGCGCTGAAGTCCTTTGCCGATGGCGAGGTGATAGCGGTCGACATGGCGAGCGCCAATGGCCGGCCTTTCATCCACCAATTCTCCATCGGCCTGCACGCCAAGAT
>NZ_RZOI01001205.1:0-961 GCF_004022645.1 Mesorhizobium sp. M4A.F.Ca.ET.020.02.1.1
ACCTGATCATGGGCATGACGGCCGGCGCGGTGAAGTAGCCGCCTCCCCTTCTCCCCTTGTGGGAGAAGGTGGATCGGCGCGTCAGCGCCGAGACGGATGAGGGGTGTTCCAGCGGAGTGAGACGTCGGCATTCCCTGGAGCACCCCTCATCCGTCGCCTTCGGCGACACCTTCTCCCACAAGGGAGAAGGGGGAGCTAGGCCCGCAGGATCGACCTTAAATGCTCGAGGATCATGGCGACGCCCTTCCTGCCCAGCTCGGCCGAAGCTTCCGGCGCGCTCGCCGTGTACCAGCTTGTATTGTCGGCGAGGCGGCCGGCGTCGACCGCTTCGGGGCACAGCGCCAGCATCAGCGAGGTTTCGCCGATGCCGGCATGGTCGAACGGGTACCGGCCGTTCATGGCGGCCGACATCAGCGGATGCACCTGGACCCAATTGAAGAAGTTCTCGCCCTTGGCATGGCCTGCATAGTAGTCCGCCATCGCCTCTGAACCCCACCAGCCCTCGCCGCGCTCTTTTTCCAGAAAGCGGAAGATCGCTTGCCGGCCGGCGGCCTTGAAAGCGAGATCGGTCGGCATGCCGGCGGCGAAATTCTCGGTCTGGTGGTGGATGATGGCGTGGATGTTGCGAAAGCCGATGCGCAGCAGGCTGAAGAACAGCTCCTCGGCGAACGGCGCCAGCTGATTGCCGCCGACCTGCACCGAGCCGCTGCCTTCCGGCGGCGCCACCGCATAGCTCGCGGCGCCGTAGTAGAAGGGCGGCAGGATGACGATGTCGGCCTCCTTCCCGAACAGCTCGAGCGTCTTGACGACGGCCAGCGTGTCCATGCCGACGGCCATGTGCTCGCCATGGTACTCGAGCACGCCGAGCGGCAGAGCGACCGGCCAGTTCTCCGTGATCGCCTTGCGGATCTGGTGCGGCAGCATCAATTCGTAACGCATCGCCCTACTCCATATCTGTCTC
>NZ_RZOI01001206.1:0-961 GCF_004022645.1 Mesorhizobium sp. M4A.F.Ca.ET.020.02.1.1
AATCCGAAGATGACACGGAAGATACGCCCGACACTCGACACAACCCTGGCGACGCTCGACCGAACCGTGCCGGTTTCGCGTGCATCAGAAACAAAGTTCAAATTAGCGGCGATCCGTTAGCGCTCCGTTAACCCTCTGCCCGCCTTAATCATATTTGGAGGCGTTGCGTTGTGCTCCGGGGCAACCGAGAGGAATACGCGAACCATGGGCATGGTACTGTCTTTCGTGCCGCGACCGGCACCCGTAAATCGAGCAGCTCGGGACACCGGCACACCGGCGGCGGTGATCATCTTCCCCGGCGTCCGCTATGAACAGCCGCCGCTGACCGGCCAGTCGCGTCCGGCCGATCCGAACGAGCCGCCGCGGACGCCTGTTCCGCATCACTAGACCAATTCCAGGAAAAGTGTGAAACGGTTTTCCGTTCCGAATTGTGCCAATAAAAAGATAGAGCGCCGCGCGTCCGTTCGGGCGCGCAAAGGACCTTCCAAGAATTAGAATCCGCGTGCGCTGCCTGGTCAGTAATCCTGCAGCTCGCAGGAACTCTGCTCCAGGAACCGTGACACGATCGGTTTCCAGCTGTCGTCCGGCACGAAGGCACGGATGACGAAGATGCCTTCCTCGATCGGCGCCTCAACGAAGATCGCACCCTGCAGCTCCTCCGGAAGTTCCCGGCGCACATCAATCATCTGCGCCGGCGTCAGCACCACTGTGTCGAGCACGCCGCCGGTCGCGGTGTGATCGTTGAAGGAATAGAAATTGTGGCCGTTGCGGTCATAGACCGACACCGACCAGAACGGCACGTGGCCCGGTGCCTTGATGCGCACCATGCCTTCGGCGAGGTCGAAGCGGCATGCCGCCGCGTAGAATAGCGGATCGACCGATTTCACCACCGGCGCGCCGCCGGCCTCGGCGTCGAGCCTGGTCATCCGGTATAGGTCCGAGGCCATCGCCAGCCGCGACC
>NZ_RZOI01001207.1:0-954 GCF_004022645.1 Mesorhizobium sp. M4A.F.Ca.ET.020.02.1.1
ACCACGGTCTGGATGCCGAGTTCCTTGCAGGCGCGGAGCACCCTGAGGGCGATTTCGCCGCGATTGGCGATGAGGATTTTCTGAAACATTCCCGGCTCTACTCGATGACGACGAGAGGCATGCCGTATTCGACCGGCTGGGCGTCCTCGAAGAGGATCGCCGTCACCGTGCCGGCGCGCGGCGAGGGGATCTGGTTCATAGTCTTCATTGCTTCGATGATCAGCAGCGTCTGGCCTTCCTTGACTTTCTGGCCAATCTCTATGAACGGCTTGGCGTCGGGCGACGGCGCCAAGTAGGCGGTGCCGACCATAGGCGAGGGCACGGCGTTCTTGGACTGGTCGGCCGTTGCAGGCGCTGAGGCCGCAGCCGCGGGCTGAGCTGGCGCCGCCGGCGCATAAGCGGGCGCGGGAGCGGCCACCGCGTGCACGGTCTGCGACTGACGCGACACGCGCACCTTCAGGTCACCGAGCTCGACCTCGATCTCGGTAAGATTGGTGTCGTTCAGTATGCCCGCCAGATCGCGGATCAGCTGCTGGTCAACACCGGTCTTCTTTATAGACATTTTCGAGCCTTCTGTTTGTTGGCCGGTCAAAGGCGTGCCGCCAGCGCCTGCAGCGCGAGCGTGTAGCCGAGCGGCCCGAACCCGCAAATCATGCCGACGGCGACCGGCGCGACCATGGAGACGTGGCGGAACGGTTCCCGCGCATGGATGTTGGAGAGATGGACTTCGGCGACGGGCAGCGGCGCGACAGCGCGGATGGCGTCGTGAATGGCAATCGAGGTGTGGCTGTAGGCGCCCGGATTGATGACGATTCCGACGGCTTTGTCGCCGGCTTCCTGGATCCAGTCGACGAGGTCGCCCTCATGGTTCGACTGGCGGAAGTCGATCTCCAGCCCAAGCTCGGCGCCCGCCTTCTTGCAGTCCTCGGCGATCGCGGCAAGCGCCTTTCCGCC
>NZ_RZOI01001208.1:0-948 GCF_004022645.1 Mesorhizobium sp. M4A.F.Ca.ET.020.02.1.1
GTCCACCAGCGGCTTGCCATCCCCGCCAAGGGCGACGCGCCCGACATGCTTGTGATGACGGCAACGCCGATCCCGCGCACGCTGGTGTTGACCGCCTTTGGCGACATGGATGTCTCCAAGCTGACCGAGAAACCCGCCGGCCGTCAGCCGATCCGCACCGTCACGCTGCCGCTGGAGCGGCTGGACGAGTTGGTCGGGCGCATGCGCGACGCCGTCGCTGACGGCCAGAAGATCTATTGGATCTGCCCGCTGGTCGAGGAATCCGAAGAGGTCAAGCTGATGTCGGCGGAGGATCGCTTCGCCTCGCTGAAGCCGCTCTTCGGCGACCAGATCGGCCTCGTGCATGGCCGCATGAAGGGTGCCGAGAAGGACGAGGCGATGCGCGCCTTCAAGCAGGGGGAGACACGCATCCTGATCGCCACCACCGTCATCGAAGTCGGCGTCGACGTGCCGGACGCCACGATCATGGTCATCGAGCATGCCGAGCGCTTCGGTCTTGCCCAACTGCATCAGTTGCGCGGCCGCGTCGGGCGCGGCGACAAGCCCTCCTCCTGCGTGCTGCTTTACAAGGACCCGCTCGGCGAGACGGCCAAGCGCCGCCTGTCGGTAATGCGCGAGACCGAGGACGGCTTCCTGATCGCCGAAGAAGATTTGAAACTGCGCGGCGAAGGCGAGTTGCTGGGCACGCGCCAGTCCGGCACGCCGGGTTTCCAGGTGGCGCGCATCGAGGCGCATGCCGATCTTCTCGAGGCCGCGCGCGACGACGCCAGGCTGATCCTGTCACGCGATCCGGAACTGCAGTCCGAACGCGGCGAGGCGCTGCGCCTGCTGCTCTACCTGTTCGGCCGTGACGAGGCCGTGCGCCTGCTGCGCGCCGGCTGAGGCCCGGCGCCTATCGGCGGATTGGCGAGCGTGCCCTCGATCTGCTCGCCGTTTACGGTCACCAGC
>NZ_RZOI01001209.1:0-942 GCF_004022645.1 Mesorhizobium sp. M4A.F.Ca.ET.020.02.1.1
GTCTTGTTCGCGTAGGTCTGCTGGAAGCGGTCGAGGATGGCGTCTCCATTCTTGACCAGCGTGTCGATGCCTTCCTGAACGCTGACCTTGTTGGCGAAGATCGCCTGCATCTGGGTGCCGAACTCGGCGCGGATCTGGGTGAAATTACCGAGACGGATGCCGCGGGTGATCTCGGTCGGCTCCGACGCGGTCAGGCTGGCGATGGCGACCTCGCGGCCCTTGTAGGGCGCCTTGTCGTAGAAGCCGTTGGCCTTCATGTACTCGAAGCCGGACTTCGCCACCGGGATGTAGCCGGTGTTGGTCGACCAGAAGAGCGCCGTCTTGGGATCATGGATGAAGTTGAGGAAGGCGGCGGCGCCTTTGTATTCCTCGGGCGACTTGCCGGACAGCACCCAGAGCGAGGCGCCGCCGACCAGCGAATTCTTGCGCTCGGTGCCGGCATAGACGGGCAGCTCGGCCACGTCCCAGCTCATGCCTTCCTTTTGCGTCTTGCCGACCGTGCCGTGGTCGCCGACCGAGGTCATGATGAGCTGGCAGGTGCCGGAGGCGAAGGCCTGCACCATGTCCTGGCCGAGGTCCTTCGACTTGATCTTGATCAGGCCGGCGTCGTACCACTTCTTGAGGTCGCCGACATACTGGACGAACTTGGTCTTGTTCATCTCGAGGCGGGCGTTGAGACCGTCATAGCCGTTGTTCTCGGTGGCGATCGGCTGGTTGTGGATGGCCGAGAACTGCTCCATCAATTGCCAGCTCTCGTTGCCGGAAATGTTGATCGCCATCGGGCAGTCATAGCCGGCGTCCTTCAGCGCCTTGAGGTCGGCGCCGACATCTTCCCAGGTCTTCGGCGCCTCGGTCTTGCCGATCTTGGCGAAGGCGTCCTTGTTCCAGTACATCAGCGCCGTCGAGGAGTTGAACGGGAACGACAGCATCTCGCCCTTCGAC
>NZ_RZOI01000120.1:0-11256 GCF_004022645.1 Mesorhizobium sp. M4A.F.Ca.ET.020.02.1.1
CGCCGCGGCAGGTGGCTGAGGAACGGTGCAAGCGCGGCCCCCATCAGGAAATGGCGGCT
Organism: Mesorhizobium sp. M4A.F.Ca.ET.020.02.1.1; assembly: GCF_004022645.1. Classification (NCBI taxonomy): domain Bacteria; kingdom Pseudomonadati; phylum Pseudomonadota; class Alphaproteobacteria; order Hyphomicrobiales; family Phyllobacteriaceae; genus Mesorhizobium; species Mesorhizobium sp. M4A.F.Ca.ET.020.02.1.1. The sequence goes on from NZ_RZOI01000120.1 coordinate 60, forward strand.
GTTGACCAGCAGGGTGATGGCAGCGATCAGCAGGATGTGCGGCGGCGAGGTCCAGAGCTGGATCGCCGCGAACTCGGAGCCGCCGGCGAAGTTCATGCCGGTCATCAGCGGAACCTCGACGACGCTGAGGCCCTTCTGCGCGGCCTGTGCGCCGAGCACCAGCGCATAGGGAATGATGCCGAGCAGCACCGGCGTCGACGCGGCCACGCCACGCCGGAATTCGGACGGCCGACGGTAGGGCGCCTCGTCCAGGGTCAGGCTTGCTTGCGAGATGCTCATGGGTCTCCTTTGGGCGAACGAGGTCGGGCGCGCCTTGCGGCCGCCTGCGTCCGAACCATTCGCTGTCGATGACTTATCTGCCGGTAAGCATAGGCGAAATGCCAAGCAATTTGGTTGCGAAGATTCGCCATTTCTGAGAGAAATTGGCATTGGATATCGAAATCAGAAAGAAAGATGGAATCCTGAGCCATGAAGCTGGATGAGATCGACAAGCGCATCCTGCGCGCCCTGCAGCGCGACGGGCGCATGGCCAACAACGATCTGGCGCGGGAAATCGGCCTGTCGCCGTCGCCATGCCTGAGAAGGGTCAAGCTTCTGGAAGAGGCCGGCGTCATCGACCGCTACGTTGCCGTGCTCAACCCGGCCAAGGTCGGCCGCGGCCACACCTTCTTCACCCGCATCTGGCTGAAGCAGCAGGACGAGGACACGATCGAGCATTTCGCCGCCGAGGCGGCCAAGCTGCCCGAGGTGATGGAGTGCTATCTGATGCTCGGCGACTGCGACGCCATGGTGCGCGTGGTGGCCGCCGGCATCGACGAATACCGCCGCTTCCAGTCGGAGCATCTGAGCCGCATCAAGGGCGTGCAGAACGTCAAGACCGAGGTTCCCAGCCAGACCATCAAGCAGACCTCGGAGATGCCGCTTTAGTGCTTTCCCCCTTCTCCCCTGTGGGAGAAGGTGGCCGAGCGAAGCTCGGTCGGATGAGGGGTGTTGGACGGAACGCGAGGTTGGCGACGTAAGCGACTAAAACTCCTTCGTTGTTAGCCGCCGGAGTTTCTTCCAGCACCCCTCATCCGTCTCGGCGCTGCGCGCCGATCCACCTTCTCCCACAAGGGGAGAAGGAAGAGGCCCGCCTCACTCAATGATGCGTGTGGCTCTTGCGGGTCGCCGCCGCCTTCTTCGCCGAGGCCGACCGGCTGGCCGCGGACCGTGAGGCCGAGGCCTTGCCGCCCATCCTGCCGCCCTTGTGCGCGGCCGGGTTGCCGGTGTGCTTGCCGCGCCCCGAGCCGCCTTCCTTCTTGCCGCCGCCATCGTCCTTGTTGACGGTCGCCCAGGCGCGGCGCTCGGCCTCCTTCTCGGACACGCCGCGGTGCTCGTATCCTTCGGCGATATGATCCGCCTTGCGCTCCTGCTTGTCGGTGTATTTCGACTTGTCTCCGCGTGGCATTTTTCTTCTCCATTCGCAGTTGGTCAAAGGGAACGGCTGGCGCTGTGCCTCGCGGCGGTCGCCCTTGTCCCGCCACGTCTGCTCGGCGACTCACCTGTTCGAAGCCGGTTGAGCGCGCGCAGGCCGCTTTCATATTTCGCGGTCGAGACACCGGCTTCGCGCGCTTGCCAGAGATTGTCGTTCAAGTCGGCGCGCTTGACCGGCAGGGCAAGCCGGTTCGAGGCGGCGCGGCACAGAAACCCGTACTCTGTTTCGTCAAGCCTTCGCGTCAGGGCATCGACGGCGGCGACGACAGGTGGGCCGAAGCCCGCCGTCCGTAGCCTGCCGAAGGTCCAGCCTTCGCCCTTTTCGACGACGTCATGCAGATAGGCAACTATCTTCTGATCGAGCGTCTCGACCTGATCAGCGACGCGCCGGCAATGCTCGATATAGGGGCGGCCGGTCTTGTCGGTTTGAGACCGATGCGCCTCTTCCGCGATCCTGGCCGCGCGGTACAGCATGCTCATTTTCGTGTTTCCTTGCATTGCTTGATCTCGCCCGATCTCAGCCCTCGGCCTTCATCGTGCGCGCGATTTTCAGAAGCTGTTCACGGTCGTGGCCGTGCTCGCGGATGAGTTCCCGAGCCTGTTTCGGAGAGAGGTCGGTATTCTCCGCCAGGAACCGCACCAGTGGGTCGTCGCCGCCTTTGGTGGGTAACCCGGCCGTCGCCTCGGGAGCATGGCCCGCGCCGGGCCGCCGCGGAACGGCGCCAGTGTCGCGAGTGTCCTTGTTCATTGCGTGCTCCTTCCTGTTAGGAGGAGAACCCTTCGCGAAGCGTCAGGTTCCCGAACTTTGCCCGCGCCGGCTTATTGCAACGAGGCCCGGCAGGTCGACCGAGCCGGCAAGCAACGCTGAACCGCCGTATCGCTTCCGGAAAGGCTATTCGTTGTTCTCCGCCTTCCGGGCGGCAGCCTCCTTCTTGCGCCGCAGCACCTCGTCGGTGCCGACGATCTCCTTGGCGCCGCCGGAAATGGCGGTTGAGACCACGGCCGGCGGATCGCTGGCTGGAAAACTGTCTTCCAAGCCGGCATCCAACTGCTCGTCGAGCGTGTCCGGATTTTCGGAACGGCCCTGCGTGCGGCGGCCGGCGATCTCCTCAAGATCGCTTTTGGAGTCGGGGTGGTCGCGGACATTCTTCATCGTCGAAACCACCAGTTCGATCGCGAACTCCTTCATCGCCTCGGCCTGCGGCGCGGCGACGGCGGCGTCCTCGACAAGGCGGATGAGTGACTTCTCCACCTCCGCCAGTTCCTTCGCTCCCTGGCAACGGGCCAGGCGCTGCGCCAGCGAATTGAGGAGGGCAGGGGCGAAGGTCGAATAGGCACTCATGCGGGTTTCATCGACATGTTCGGGATGAAGGCTATGCAGCGACATCGGTTCCTCCGGCAAGACTGTCCTGCAGGTCCTGGACAGCCAGGCCATTGGCCGCCAACCCGCAGGGATGTCCTAATGGAACTGAGGGAAACGGAACTGGTTCCATGGAGGCATTGCGCTCGGCCATCGCGGCTGCACAGACCTCGGCCAGCCGGATCGCCAACCCTTCGAGAATGGGGCATCGCCGGCGCAAGGTCAGCGGGGGGCAACTCGAGGCCAAGGGAATCCGGAAAGTTGGACTGAAGTCTGACCGAACTGCGCAGAGGGCCGATGTCCGGTCTGCTCTATCATTTGTTGTAGTGCTGCGGCCCTCAGCCGACCTATGCTCTATCATCGGCGGTAATTGACAAGGGCATCGCCGACAGTAAGCGAAAAGCGCGCTTCCGCCCCAGCACGCGGGAGGAGCGATGTTCAAAACCAGCGGCGTTGCTTACCCGGAGGATATGGCCCTCCTGCAGAGGGTCTATGATCGCAGCTGCCAGGACCTCGATATTTTGCCGGGCACCCGCGAAGCGAATACTTTGGCCGCGCAGATAATGGATATTTTCGCCAGCGGCGTATCGGACGAGGAGTCCCTTCTTCAACTTCTCAAGCGCGAATTCTGATGGTCATTCGTCTTCCTTGAAAACCTGCAGCGAGGCTGCGCCCGAGCTGGGCGACCTGAGCTGGGGCATTCCGCAGCGTAACCGCTCCGCCATATCCGCCCTCTTTACAGCCATTGAGTCATATAGGATTATTATCCTAATTATATACTTGAGAAAGTATGGGAAAATGTCCTATGATTCGAACCGACAGGCCGGCACAGAACCGATAACGGAGATCAAGGTTACGCCTCAGATGCTTCAGGCGGGCGTGGCACGCTTTTGCGATCTTCCTTTGGAAGAAGTTGATCCCACTTACGTGGTTTCGGCGGTATTGGAGGCAATGGGACTGGAGTTCGCATCGCCAGCGGAATGATACTCCCATAGAGGGCGACATCGGCCATTTCCTGCGCCATTCGCCTCAGGTCCGCAACGTTGACGTGGAACACGTAATCCTTACCGCCGAATTGGTTGGCTCTTTTACTGACCCTCATGGCCCCAAGCTTGGCGTCGCTTTGAATATCGGCATGGGCAATGAAGTTGCGGTTCTCTGCGCATATGTTTGCGTAGAGTAGGAAGGTCCCTATGGCTTCGCTCATCGCCGGTTCGGTGCGCCTCAGGATCACAGTGGAAGCCCTGATAAGCCCGATCTTTTGGGAATTTGTAAGCGTAGTCCTCAGGAAGGCGGCTTGAGAGTATTCTAGCCCTTGGTAGAGGAACCGCTCATAGACATTCTCGACCCGCGCCCACCAGGATGTGATACAACCAACGGCGTGCATCGCGTTGTCTTGGTCATTGGGGTAATCAGGCCATGCGGCCTGCCCATACATGGAGTCCTTATCTCGCATGGATAAGTCTGTCCCCTCAGACGAAAAGCGCTTCAATGAGACGCTGAAGCGGATGCTGAAGACGCCCCCGAAGCCGCATGACAAGAAAGAATCACCGCTTAAGGTGGCCGCCAAAGAAGCGACGAAGCAAGCCATAAAACATAAGCGTTGACTCTCCTATAGCAGCCGACCACCATATCGATTTTGGTGTGGGAGGGGTGGCAGATGAGACTAGCAATAATTGTACTTGCGATTTCGGGAATGATCACGTCAGCGGCGGTCGCGCAAGGCGACGGCCCTGTAATTGTCCCTGACAGAATCCAACAGTTGGCAACAGAGTTTCCGGTTGCTGAGCGACTGCATATCAAATGGGCTAATGCTTCGGTCGAAGATATTGGCCGTTATGTCGGGCTGCTGTCCGCTGTAAACGAAGTTGCAAATTCCATAGCGATTAAGAACGACCGTAAGACCGCGTCGGATGACGACTATAGGGCAGCCTTTTCCGTATTTTGTTTCTGGCCTGTAAATAAGCCACCGCTAGCGGAACCCTATTGGAACGACGCGTCGGCGGCATTCGGCAACGAAAAAGTTCGCGCCGCGCTCGGTTCGAGCGTAGGCCCGCTTGCCGTTGCCCTTCCATCGATGATTAAAGACGGGACCGCAAGCGACGAAGTGCTAAAGAAATGGCCACAAAATCAGGCAGAATATATGAAGTACGTAATCGACCTCGAAAGTTTGAAAAATGCTAAGTGACCTCATTCACTTCGCTATAACTGTCCCGGTTATTGACCTGTCAATTGCAACTTTTTTTATCTACGCCACTCATGCTTCTTGGAGGTCAGTTCGTCCATTTGAAAATGAAAAGGACACCGACGAAAGAACGCTCGGAGCCACCGTAATATTGGCTCAACTGGGAGCCGTGATAACCGGGTCATCAATCATATTGGCCGGCATCGCAGCTTTCGTCGCTTTAGCTGGTGCCACTATCGGTGAGTTGGACAAGTTTCATATTCTATATGCGGCAGTGTGGGCTGTATTCGCGATGGCCCTGTCACTTTTTACGATGTCAACTCTCCCCCACCGCACGCCGACACAGAACTTTGTAAAGTCACATGGCGTTGCGGTCTTATGTTCTGCCGCACTTTATTTTTGCCTCGCTTCGAGCGCGAGATTCCTTGTCGCGGTCGGCTCAATATTATTTTGATCGTTTTTTCCAACGAAGGAAAGCGCGAGCCTTCTGCTTAGGCGAGACCGGCTTCACCAGTCCGCCGATAGGTGAGGCGCTTGCCTTCGATCTTGGCAAGCAACTGGTCGTGGCGCTCGGTGTCGGTGAAGTTGAGCGCCGCGCGGCGATTGTAACGGAAATCGAACTCGGCAAGGTAGCGGTGCAAGTGCGCTTCGCCGCAATGCTGATAGACGCCGGTCATGCCGCGCTTGAAGACTGAGAACACGTTCTCAATCGTGTTCGAATGGATCGACTCGCCGTCCTCATAGCGAACGTATTCGCCAGCGGAATGATTGGTCGTCTTGTGCGAGGCGTATTCCTCGCCAGTCGTGGTGTAGAGCTTGGACTGGTCGGTGTAGAGCGTCGAGTTGCGGTCGGCATTGCGAACCAGGATATCGCGCACAACAGCCTTGGTGGCGTGCTGGACGTGAACCATGCGGGCTTTGCCGCCGCGCTCGACAAGGCCGATAACGGTGCGCTTCGGCTTCATCTTGCGCTTCAAGCGCGGCTGGCCTTTGCGCTGCGGCGAAAGGTAATCGCGGTCGACGCGTCCAATGTAGGTTTCGTCGGCTTCAACGGTCTTGCCTTCGCCGCCAAGCGGACCGCTGGACTTCACGTCTTCGGCCATCGCCTCGCGGATGCGGTGCGCCATGAACCAAGCGGTCTTGTAGGTGACGCCAAGCATGCGGTGCAGCTGATGCGCGGACATGCCTTTCTTGGACGAAGCCATGAGGAACGTCGCCAGAAGCCACTTATTCAAGGCGATCTTGGAGCGCTCGAACACGGTGCCGACAGTGACGGTGAACTGCTCACGGCATTCCATGCAGTTGTACAGGCCGGGACGATGCGCCTTGCCTTCCATCTTGGTGATACGGTCAGGACGAGCGTTGCCGCAATGCGGGCAGTTGGGACCATAGGGCCAACGCTGCGCTTCCAAATGGATGCGGGCGGCTTCGGCGTCTTGGAAGATTGGGCTGTCGAGTTTCATGGCTAGGTGCTCCCTGCCATCTTTCTAGCAGATAGCCCGTACTTTGTCACGTATATAATTAGGATTATTATCCTAGATGCGGTGATGCTCGGAGGGATCGCAATGGTCAGGCGCAAAAAACCCAGGCAGCTATCCGGTTCGGATTTGGAGCTCTTCCTGCAGGCGGCGGAGGCGCTGCACAAGAGCATCGTCGGCCCGCTGATCTCGCCGCAATGCGATCACTACCGCTCGCTCCAGCTTCTGCATGAGGCGCTGTTGAAGACGGTGCGAGAGGTCACCGGCAAGGAGGGTGGCGTTCATCCGGTGGAACGGGACGGGGCCGGTGAAGTAGGCCTAGTGAACGAGCCGCCTCGAAGCGGCCAGAGCCGCTTCCATGTCAGCGGCATTGACGATCCCTCTGACGAAAAGCACCATCATCAGCCGGGCGACATCGTTACGCTCGGCGTCGGCGGAAATGCCATAGTCGCGGCAATGCTTCGTCAATGCCTGGGTCAGCATGTGACGATCGTCCGAACTGATGTAAGTCGAGGAAGCCGTCGCGCCTCGGTCGATTTGGCCGGGATTAGCCTCGACGACCGTGCCGTTCTCTACGCCCTTTTTGCGGATTACCCGCAGTCCTGGCTGCAAGGAGGTGGAGGCTGGCGCGTCCTTCTGGCGACTCCAGTGTCGTGAGCGCATGACTCTCTTCTTCCTCAGTCGGGGGAAAGCGCGATCTACTCTTCCAAGCGTCCGTGTGCCTCGGTTGGGTGCGGACGACTGGTGTTAACCGCTAGCGGGTGGCTTTGGTTCCGTGGGCGTCGGGTACGAGCCTACCGCACCGCCGAGCTATTGCGGCGACGCGTATTGGCTCCCAGCCCGGGACGAGGTCGGTGACGCCGCCGCCTCCGAGAGCATTCACTCGGCCATGGCCCTGCGGCGTTTTGAAAACAACCGGCGCAACGCCACTTCGTCTGAGATGCCGTTCTCGAACGCTTGGATAACTTCGTTGGCAAGCTGCTCCCTCTGTTCCCGGTCCTTAAGGGCCAGACGGCGCTCGCTGCAAAGCTGGTCAAAAACGTTCTGGATAATCTCCAGATCGACAGGCGTGAATATGCTGCTGTATTTTTTGAAAGCCATGACGCTTTCCTCCCCCACCCGGGCGAAAGCGTGATCTGCTCTTTCAAGCATCCGCTTGCCTCGGTTGGGTGCGGATGACGAAGTTAATTGTATTCCTGCAATGTCACGTTAGCGAGTCGATTCGGCCTCGAACCGAATAGCCCGGTTTCGCACGGAGTGACAGGGTTTAGGGAACCGGGCTATCCAGCAAGCCCGCTGCCATCTGAAGGATGGGTGGCAACGGGCTTTTGGGACCTGACTAAACGCACGACCCGTTGCACGGTTCCCCGACATTGGGTCTTGCTGGCGGGCTTTTTCGACCCCCTCTGAAACCCTTCGACCGTGGCCCGAGCGCCAGGTCTAAGCCTCGAGCCATTTCGCCCGGGGCTGGGGAACGCTGCTGCTTCGCAAAACCCAATCCAGCACGCGCGGGTCGACATCGTTTTTGCCGGTAAGCCTGCGGATCAAAAACGCGGCGTGGGCCACCCATTTATCTTCAGGAATTCCGTCTTCGATGACCGATTTTACGAAGGCACACCGAAGGACCTCGCAGTCGGATGAGGAGACACCTCGCCGGTTCATGATGCAAATCCTCCGAATGCTCCGCAAACGAGGCTTGATGTCTTTTCGTTCCGGCAGCGGACTGCAGTCGCAAGCCTGCTGCGACTGAAGTCGCAGCGACAAAAGCAAAGGGCTGGAGGCGGCAACCAACAAACTGCCAATACATTGATGCGGGGCCGCCGATTATTTCGACCCCCTCCGTCGTCGGTCATCCTGGGTGCCTGCCATGCTTACCTTTCGAACATTGTGGGCGCCTGGCTTTGCCAACGGCAAGCGGCGTTTGACAGCGAGGCGAATGTGACCCTTGTCCAGAGCAGAGCGGACCTACCTGACATCGCAGGTCGGCTCGCAAACGACGCTCCCACCCCTGATGATTTTTCGATCCTTGATCTCATTTCGAGTGACGATGATGCCGCTGACCTTGCCAAGCAGCGAACGGAGCGCCTTGGCAATGTCGTGGTTGTCATAATGGCTGTCTGCTTGATCTTTCCACTGGCGATTTGCTTTGCGCTGGCGATCAGGGCGGTCTCGTAAGAACGCCACGGGGACAGCCCAGTGAACTAGTGGACAAGCCTAGACGCGGCCAGAGCCAACTTCATGTCAGCGGCATCATCTATCCCGCTGACGAAGAGCACCACCATAAGCCGCGCGACATCATCTCGTTCGGCGTCGGCGGAAATGCCAAAGTCGTGGCAATGGTCCGTCAATGCCTGGATCAGCATGTCGAGATCATCCGATTTGACACAGGTCGGGGAAGCCATACGCGAGCTCCGTCATCCTGAGGGCGGCGCGTGGAGAACATTACCTTCCGCGCCACGGCGGAAGTAGCTGGTCCTACCGCGATCCCACTTCACCTTTATTGTTTGGTCGGTGGTAGCGACCACAATCCCACGCTCGGTAGTGTCCTTGCGGATTACCCGTTGTCCTAGCTGCAAGGTGGCGGAAGCTGGTGCGTCCACAGACGGACGCATGCGTTCTGAAAAGCGCATGACGCTCTCCTTCCCTGGGGCGAAAGCGCGATGGACTCTTCCAAGCGTCCGCGTGCCGCTGCCTGGTGCGGACGACTGGTATCAACCACCCTCGGTAGCTTTGGTTCCGTCGGGTGCGGCGCGAACCGGGCCTACCGCGCCGCCGAGCTACTGCCGGCGACGCGGATATCTCTAAGTTTGAAAACGCGATCGGCCTGTGCTCTTGGGCGCCGGCCAATTTGCGTCGGCCCTCGCTCGCATCAACAGCCTTCGGGCGTCGTTTTCAACTGGCCTGGAGCAGCCGTCTTTGCATCGGTATCCTGCTGCCCCGGAGCCGCCTGCTTGGCACTGCCGGTCTGCTGGCCGGGTGCGCAATCCTTCGCCGAATTCGGATTGGTGTCGCTCGTGGTGGTCGAGTCTGTACCCTGATTGGTGGTGCTCGGCATCGTTGTCGTCGTCGTGGTTGTCGTGGAAGATCCGCTCGTGGTGCTGGTTGACTGCGCAATGGCAAGCCCAGTGGACAGGGCCAAGATAGGTAACGCGAAAAGTAGCCGGTTCATCGTTGTCTCCTTACGAGGCGGTCCCTTCGATTTCCAAAAGAGGAAAACACGCGAACGGTTCCCGAAAAGCCCGAGGGATCGTGTGTGGCGGCCAGGTTCTGGGCTCGGGTCTGCCGGCTCGCCCCGGTATGGGCGCAAAGAGCGGCGAATATAGGAAAACGGCGCGGACAGACAGATGTGATACTGGCTGTCTTATTCGGGCGAGGCCCATGCACCAAGCTCATAGAGGTTGCAGAGCACTCTTGACGACAAAGGCCCTCAAACCCATATCGCCGCTGGGCCAGGGATACTGCCGTAGGTCTCGGCCCTCCTGACACTCAATTGTTCGTTCGATTTGGAGGATCTTATGAACGACCGGATGTTCGACAGCCCTGTTTTCGTCAAGAGCGGAAAGAGCCTGATCCAGGAAATCGCATGCATCGAGGACGCCCTGGAATTTCTCTACGAATGGCCGAAAAATAGGCGCGGCCCGATTTACGACACTGCGCTGCGAGCCTGCCAAAAGGCATTCGACAGCGATTACCCGCGAAACGCCGCAAGGGAGGCCTTCTGCGGTTTCGCAAAATCAGCCAAGGTTCTTGAAGAACTGAGCGCACCGCCGCCATGGATGGCCAGCGTCGGCGGCCGCGGTGGGCTAGCCGCTTGAAGTCTCGCGATGGAGGTCGCGATGCTCTCAAAGCCATTCGAAAAGCCGATCCGAGTTTGGGTTGGAATGGGTTTTCCCCGTCAGCTCAACACCGTGGTTGACGCATACCAGTTTGCCACCGATTGGTGCGGCAACAGTCCCGAGCAGAAAGCTGCCATCCGCGCGTGCAAGGCGGCACTGGTCGGAGACATCGACGCGGAGACGGCCAGGGGAATCTTTGCCGCCTTTGCCCGGAAGAAGGACATCCTTATCGAGGACGGAAATATGCCGCCGCCTTGTTGGAAGGCGCGGCCTTCGCACGTCTAAGCTGGTGAGGCGGCGGTCAACGTCGCCTCAGCCATACTTCAGAGGTGTTCCCCTATGACCGCCTCCAGGTGTCCCTTCCTCGCGGAAGTCCTGCAAGGACGCGTGGCGCAGGTCTTCCTCGCCACGGAGGTGCTTTACACGGCCAATCAGCCCTGGCCTTACCCATTGCGTCGCCGGCCGCCTCATGCCGTTCGGCGCCGTGCCTGCGTGCTCCTGGACGCGCTGCCACAAGCGTTCTCGCATTTCGCGGTTTAGAGTGATGAAGGCGCTGCCGACATAGCGCCCGGTGCCGCGCTCGGCCATGAGGGCGAAGGCAGGCTTGCCCGCCTCGCGCTCGACGCCGAGCAGCTCGTATTCGTCGATCGTGTAGCACTTGGCCTTGAGCCAGGCCGTAGAATTGCCGGAGCGATATTTGCTGTCCTTGCGCTTCGAAACCATGCCTTCAAGCCCGGCTTGCTCGATGAGATGAAAGATGGACTTGGCATCGCCCGGCAACGCTTGACTGAACTGGATGCGCCCGCCAGGCGGGATCATCTCGGCCAGAATCTCGCGCCGGTCCTCCAGCGGGACGTCGTGGAGG
>NZ_RZOI01001210.1:0-942 GCF_004022645.1 Mesorhizobium sp. M4A.F.Ca.ET.020.02.1.1
GGTCGAGCGTGGCCCAAAGCATCGTGCCAGGCCCTGCGCCGATATCGAGCAAGGTCCTCGGCTGGAAGTCGGGCCTTGCCTCGGCCAGCGCATCGAGGCTGGCGCGAACGGCGGCATAGGTCGCCGGCAGCCGCGTCGCCAGATAGGCTTTGACCGCCATATCCTCGGCCATGTGCAGGCGGCCGTCGCGCAGTTCCGCGCGATAGCGGTCGGACAGCGTCCTTGCCGCCTGTTTGAGCGCCTGCAGCGGCACATTTTCGAGCAGGCGCTCGACGCCTTGCCGGAGCGGGGCAGGGAGTTCCACGGCTCAGGCTCCCTCAGAACTGGATAGTTTCAGGCCGAATCGACCTGAAACTATCCAGTTCTAAATCAACGAGATAGAGCATGATGTCGTCCGAAAACCGTTTCACACTTTTCGGCATCATGCTCTCGGCGCGAGCAGGATGACCGAAGCCCCGGCGATGCAGAGCGCTGCTCCGGCGAGGTCCCAGCGGTCGGGGCGCACTCCTTCCACCAGCCACAGCCAGCCGAGCGATGCCGCAATGTAGATGCCGCCATAGGCCGCATAGGCGCGGCCGGCGGCCGACGTGTCGACGAGCGCCAGCAGTAAGCCGAACAAAGCGAGCGAGACGAGGCCCGGCGCCAGCCATAGAGGCGACTTTCCCAGCCGCCACCAGACCCAGAACGAGAAGCAGCCGGCGATCTCGGCAAGGGCGGCGGCGATGTAGATGAGGTAGGTCATGAAAAAGGTCTCGCGATGACGAGACCTTTTTCATGCTTGGGGAGCCTATGGCAAGGACAATGGGCCAATTGAACGCGATGCCGCCGGCGCCCTATTCCCCGTCCGCCACCTTCCTGCGGCGGGCGGGTTGGGCGACCGCCGGTTCCTGCCGGTGGCCCATGTCGCGCATTTCCAGCGCCTTTTCGCATTTGGCCATGGAA
>NZ_RZOI01001211.1:0-939 GCF_004022645.1 Mesorhizobium sp. M4A.F.Ca.ET.020.02.1.1
GCGCTGGTCATCCTGGTCGGCGCGTTCGAGCTGATCGGCCGCGTCTTCCTCGGCGACAGCTTCCTGTTCAACACCCGTGAAAATGTCAGTGGGATCTTCAACGAGGCCCGCCTGCAGATCATCATCCTGCAGGTGTCGATCGTCGGCATCATCGCCATCGGCGTGACGCAAGTCATCATCAGCGGCGGCATCGACCTGTCCTCGGGCTCGATCGTCGGCGCGACGGCGATGATCGCCATGAGCTTTGCCCAGGTAGCGACGGTCAATGGCAACCCGAACCCCAAGGCGATGTTCCTGGCGCAGGGCTGGACCGACCTGCCCGTGATCGTCCCGCTGCTCGTCGCCATCTCTTGCGGCCTTATCGCCGGCCTGATCAACGGTGCGCTGATCGCCTATACGCGCATCCCGCCCTTCATCGCCACGCTCGGCATGATGGTCACCGCGCGCGGCATCGCCAAATGGTGGTCGAAGGGTCAACCGATCTCGTTTCCGACCGACAGTTTCGCCGCCATCGGCAAGGGCCTGATGCCGGTTATCATATTCATTTCGCTGGCGATCCTGTTCCAGCTCATCTTGAGCTACACCAGATACGGCAAGCACTGTTACGCCATCGGCTCCAATGAGGACGCCGCACGCATGTCCGGCATCAAGATCGCCAACCACAAGGTGCTGGTCTATGTCATCGCCGGCATTCTCGCTTCCGTTGCCGCGGTGGTGCTGTCCTCCAAGAACCTCACCGCCCAGGCCGGCATGGGCGTGATGTACGAGCTCGATGCGATCGCCATGGCGGTCATCGGCGGCGTCTCGCTGTCGGGCGGCCGCGGCTCGATCATCGGCACCGTCATCGGCTCGCTGATCTTCGGCGTCATCATCTCCGGCTTCACCTTCCTGCGCCTCGACGCCTACTACCAGGAGATGGTCAAGGGCGTGATCATCGTC
>NZ_RZOI01001212.1:0-934 GCF_004022645.1 Mesorhizobium sp. M4A.F.Ca.ET.020.02.1.1
GCACAACGGCAGGAGCACGGCGAACTCCTCGCCGCCGATGCGGCCGGCAGCACCGCGCGTGCCCGTGGCGAAGCTCAGCTTGGCGGCGAAGTCGGCGATCACCCTGTCGCCCACCGCGTGCCCGTGCCGGTCGTTGAGTGCCTTGAAGTGGTCGAGGTCGGCAAGCACCATGGCGACGGGGAATTTCGCCTTGGCGCACTGGTCGAGCAGCAGCGCCGCCCGCTCCTCGAAACCGCGGCGGTTGAGCAGGCCGGACAGCGGGTCGGTATGGGTCTCGGCCTTCAGAGCCTTCATCACGTCGAGTGCGGCCGCCGAAAACAGGGAAAGCGCGATCAGCAGCGACAGCAGCGCATGCGACAAGAGCGCCGTCGTCCAGTAGGACGAGCCGTAGAATCCGTCATAGCTCGGGAACGGCCCGTGCGCGATGACGACGATCAGGGTTCGGACGACGAAGTTCAATCCCGACAGCAGCGACAGCACGAACAGGATCTTTTCCGTCGGACCGTTGCCGCGCACCGTGCGCAGTTCGGCGGCGACCAGCAGGCTGAGGGCGCCGAAACCGAAATTCATCGACAGGATGCGCCAGGTGAGATCTGGCTGCACGAACATGAACCATGAAAAGGCGGCGAGCCCGCCGCCGGTGGTGAGTGCGATCCCGATATAGGGGACGCGCCGCCCGTAGCGCGCGACGATGGCGCTGGAGAGGCAGCAGGCGGCCGCCGTGAAGCATATGTTGGAGACAAGCTTGGTCAGCACCATCCCGACAGGAAGCGTGAAATACTGGAACAGGAAGCCGGGGGCCGACAGGCAGTAGCTCGCAGCCAGCACCGCCAGATAGGGGCGATGGCGCTGATGGAACCACAGGACGAGGAACGCCGCGCCAAGCGCCAGCGCGATCGTCGGGTTGAGCAGCGCTATGAGCAGACCCGTGTCC
>NZ_RZOI01001213.1:0-932 GCF_004022645.1 Mesorhizobium sp. M4A.F.Ca.ET.020.02.1.1
GTAGAGATCGTAGGCGTAGGCGCGATCGACCTTGACCGTAACGATGTCGCCGGCGCGCAGCGGACGGCGTGACTGGATGTGCACCGAGCCGTCGATCTCCGGTGCGTCATATTTGGTGCGGCCCTTGGCCGACATTCCGTGCGCCTCGTCGATCAGCACCGGCAGGCGCTTGCCGACCTTCTTGGCGAGCTGCGTGGCCGAGATCTTCTGCTGGCGCTGCATGAAGCGATGCCAGCGCGCTTCCTTGATCTCCTGCGGCACCTGCTCGAGGCCGAGATCGTTGGAGCGCGCCCCCTTGACCGGCTCGTATTTGAAACAGCCTGCGCGGTCGATCTTCGCCTCGTCCAGCCAGTCGAGCAGCATCTCGAAATCCTCATCCGTCTCGCCCGGAAAGCCGACGATGAAGGTGGAGCGGATGGCGAGATCCGGGCAAGTCTCGCGCCAGCCGCGGATGCGCTCAAGCGTCTTTTCGCCATGCGCTGGCCGGCGCATGTTCTTCAGCACCTGCGGCGAGGCATGCTGGAACGGGATGTCGAGATAGGGAAGGATCTTACCGTCCGCCATCAGCGGAATGACGTCGGCGACATGCGGGTAGGGATAGACATAGTGCATGCGGATCCAGATGCCGAGCTTGCCGAGCTCTTCGGCCAGGTCGAGGAATTTTGCCTTGACCTCGCGGTCGCCGAACATGCTGGTCTGGTACTTGATGTCTATGCCGTAGGCGCTGGTGTCCTGCGAGATGACGAGGATTTCCTTCACGCCAGCCTTGGCCAGCTTCTCGGCCTCGCGCAAAACGTCGGCCGCCGGTCGTGAGACGAGGTCGCCGCGCAGCGCTGGGATGATGCAGAAGGTGCAGCGGTTGTTGCAGCCTTCGGAGATCTTGAGATAGGCGTAGTGGCGCGGCGTGAGCTTCACGCCTTGCGGCGGCAGAT
>NZ_RZOI01001214.1:0-928 GCF_004022645.1 Mesorhizobium sp. M4A.F.Ca.ET.020.02.1.1
TCCGCGGCGCCGTCGACGAACTGGCAGCCGCCATAATAGCGCTTGCCCGGATAGCCCTCGGCATATTTGTTGGTCATGATCGAGCCCTGCGCCTCGAGGACGGCGCGCGAGACGATGTTTTCGGAAGCGATCAGCTCGATCTCATGGCGCTGGCGGCCGAGCTCGTTGCGGATGGCGCCGAAAATCTCCGGATCGGCGTCGGCCAGCGTGGTCTCGAAGAAGGATTCGAATTTGTTCGACGCTGCCGCTGCTGTTGCCATGGCCTGAAATCCTCCGGTTCGGGGCAATTTGTTCATGCATATCGTTGCCCCAAAACCGCTGCGCACTTCTGGGCGACATGCATTGCCGCGCCATTAACACAGTTGTTTTCGCCTCGCCACGTTTGCGCCGCGAAATTTGCTGGCCGGATTGCGCCAAGGACGACAGCGTGAGCGCTATTTCCGCTCCCGCCGGCTTTTCAGCAAGGCTTCGGTGAGCGTGATCTCGGCAAGCAGCGCCCGCATCGTATGGTCGTTGATCTCCCGGCTGCGGAACATGGCACGGACGGCGCCTCGCTCGGCCTCGATGCCGGCGTGCCTGAGCTCCAGCTCCAGACGCCCGGCCTCGCGGGCTTCGGCGCGCGCCTCTTCGGCCTCATCGGAGGCGGCGATGCGGCGGCGGTAGCCGGCGACGATGCTGTCGGCGACCGCGAGCCTGGCCTCGGCGGCTTCGCCCTCGCCTCCCTCGTTGGCGATGCTCTCGATTCTGGCGATTGCCGCGTTGGCGGCGCCGACGCGCGCCCGGCGTTCCTCGGCGGCGCCAGGATCCGCGCCCGGCTCGACCAGCCCACGCGCGATCTTCGGCAAGGCGAGGCTGGCGATCGTGAGCGAACAGATGATGACGCCGGCGGCGAGGAAGATGACGACGTCGCGCGCAGGAAAGGGTGAGC
>NZ_RZOI01001215.1:0-926 GCF_004022645.1 Mesorhizobium sp. M4A.F.Ca.ET.020.02.1.1
GCGCGAAGGTCGAGGTGTCGAGCAGCGTCATGTCGGAGAGATAGGCGAGCACCGCCGCCCGGGTGGCGCGGTCGGCCGGCACCGGGCCGGTGGTGCGGATCCAGATGTTCTGCTTCGGCTCCAGCTTTTCGCGGCTGGTGTAGTGCTTCAGCATCACCGGCTTCATCTCGATCGGCCGGTCGCGGTCCCAGTAGCGCTTTATGCCTTCGGGGACAGCTTCGCCGAACTTGCCGAGCAGTTCGCGCTGGCTGAGCAGATTGTCGGGCGCCGGCACATCCTGCGGCATCGGCACCTGGTGCTCGAGGCCGACCTCGTCCTGCTGGAATGAGGCCTCCAGCGAGAAGATCGCCTGGCCGTGCTGGATCGCCACCACGCGCCGCGTGGTGAAGGAGCCGCCGTCGCGGATGCGGTCGACCTCGTAGATGATCGGCACCTTGGTGTCGCCGGGCCGCATGAAATAGCCGTGCAGCGAATGCACGTGGCGCTCTGGCTCGACCGTGCGCTGGGCGGCGACCAGCGCCTGGGCGATCGTCTGGCCGCCGAAGACCCGCTGCCAGTCGAGCTTGGGGCTGCGACCACGGTACAGATTGTGTTCGAGCTGCTCGAGGTCGAGAATGTCGAGTAGCTCGTCCATGGCCGCCGTCATGTTTCACGCTCCAGCCGCAAAAGATGTTATGGCGGTTTTGGACAGGAAGGGCGGGCAGTCAAGACCGGCGTGGTGCGGCAGGCGGTAGACCAGGCATGTCGCCCAAAAGTGGCAGCGGTTTTGGGGCAGCGACATGCGTAGACAGAGCCGTGAAAGGAATTTGCCATGGTTGACCGTAAGGCAGATGCAGGATCGAGAGCCTCGCTCGACGTGCTGGTCGCCGGCGCCGGCTATGTCGGGCTGGCCAGCGCGGTTTCGCTGAAGCAGGCACGCCCCAGCC
>NZ_RZOI01001216.1:0-924 GCF_004022645.1 Mesorhizobium sp. M4A.F.Ca.ET.020.02.1.1
ACCTGGAGAAGGGTCGCATCGTTTCCGACGAGGAGATCAAGTCGGAGATCGCGACCAGGCATCCCTACAAGAGCTGGCTCGCCAACACCCAGCTCATCCTCGAAGACCTGAAGCCGGTCGAGCCGCGGGCGCTGCGCAGGGACGTCAGCCTGCTCGATCGCCAGCAGGCGTTCGGCTTTACCCAGGAAGACACCAAGCTGTTGATGTCGCCGATGGCGACCACCGGCCAGGAAGCGGTCGGCTCGATGGGCACCGACACGCCGATTTCGGCGATGTCGGACAGATCGAAGCTGCTCTACACCTATTTCAAGCAGAACTTCGCCCAGGTCACCAACCCGCCGATCGACCCGATCCGCGAGGAACTGGTGATGAGCCTGGTGTCGTTCATCGGGCCGAGGCCGAACATCTTCGATCTCGTCGGCAATTCGCGTCGCAAGCGGCTCGAAGTGCGCCAGCCGATCCTGACCAATGGTGATCTTGAGAAGATCCGCTCCATCGGTCACACCGAGGACCGTTTCGACACCAAGACGATCGACATCACCTATGCTTCGAACGAAGGCGCGGCCGGCATGCAGGGCGCCATCGACCGGCTGTGTGAGCGCGCCGAGGCGGCGGTCGCCGGCGGCTACAACATCATCATCCTGTCCGACCGTCAGCTCGGGCCGGACCGCATCGCCATCCCGGCATTGCTGGCGACGGCGGCGGTCCACCATCATTTGATCCGCAAGGGATTGCGCACGTCGGTGGGGCTGGTCGTCGAGTCCGGCGAACCGCGCGAGGTGCATCATTTCTGCTGCCTTGCGGGCTATGGCGCCGAGGCGATCAATCCCTATCTCGCCTTCGACACGCTGCTCGACATGCACAAGCGCGGCGAGCTGCCGGCCGAAGTCGACGCCAATGAGGTCGTCTCCCGCTACATCAAGT
>NZ_RZOI01001217.1:0-920 GCF_004022645.1 Mesorhizobium sp. M4A.F.Ca.ET.020.02.1.1
AGTCTGGCGCGGAATCGAGCGAAAGCAACCGGCTTGAGGGGGTATTGCTATCGATTTGTTGGAGCTCGGCTCGGTGCCTGGACCAGCGGCGCCGCGCCGCTGTCAGTTCCCCCGCGCCGCAGCCAGCGCGCCGGGCAGTTCTTCGGCGAAGATGTCGAGCTCGTGATCAAGTCCGACGCTGACCCTTATGCAGCGGTCGAGCTTCGGCGCCATCGGTTTGCGGATGAACACGTCGCGCGACAAAAGTCCTTGCAGCACCTTCATCGCGAAGGCGCCGTCACTGCCACAGTCTATGGTGACGAAGTTGGTCGCCGAGGGCAGGGGCCTCAGCCCGTTGGTCTCGGCAATTGCGGCAATGCGCCGCCGGCCGGCGGCGACGCGCGCCACCACGCTTTCCAGGAAGGCCTGGTCGGCCAGCGCTTCGACACCGGCGATCTGCGCCATGCGGCTGACGCCGTAATGATTGCGGATCTTCTCGAAATCGCGGATCACCTGCGGCTCGGCCACCGCGTAGCCGCAACGTATGCCGGCCAACCCATAGGCCTTTGAGAAGGTGCGCATGCGGATGACGTTCGGGCGGGACACGTCGATCGGCGGCAGCGCCGAGGCTGGCCCAAGCTCGCCATAGGCCTCGTCGAGCACAAGCATGGTGGTCTCGGGCAGCGCCTCGATGAAGCGAATGATCTCTGCAGCCTCCCACCAACTGCCCATCGGATTGTCGGGGTTGGAAAGGTAGACCAGCGGCGCCTTTTCCCTGACCACCGCCGCGAGCAGGGCGTCCAGGCTTTCCCGGTCATTCTCGTAAGGCACCGCGACCAGCCTTCCGCCGACGCCGGCCACATGGAAGTTGAAGGTCGGGTAGGCGCCGAGCGAGGTCACCACCGCGTCGCCCGGCGCCACAAACATACGCGCCACCAGGC
>NZ_RZOI01001218.1:0-912 GCF_004022645.1 Mesorhizobium sp. M4A.F.Ca.ET.020.02.1.1
GGAGTGGAAGATCGGATCCGCCTGACCCCTGCCAAGGCTGCGAACGCCTGAAATGGTTGCTGGCAAATGCCGCATCCGAAAGACGGATGCCATGGCAGGTTTGTCCATGCCGCTCTCCGCGATTCCCCAACGGAATGATTCCATAAGGTCTGGTTAATGACCAGCCCGTGCGAAAAGCCCGGGCGGCCGCCCGGGCTTCCTGTCATGCGTCCTTCTGCCGGCAGAAGCTGTCAGCTTTTCCAGTGGCGGTGGAACCAGTCGGGCTGCGGCTCGACGCTCCTGGCGATTGCCAGGCCGATCAGCACGCCGATAAGCCCGCCCAGCGTCAGTGCCGTCGAGATCGTGCCGGGGTTCTGCCGGACCGTTTCCGACACGCTCTGCGCCTGGCCGCGCACAGTCTGTGCCTGGCTGCGAAGCTGCTGTGCGGCGCGAGATGCCCCCTCGGCTGCACTATCGTACCAGCCGGAGGCTCGGTCGGCGGCACTGTCGTACCAGCCATGCCCCGTCTCGACGACGTCCTCCGCCTGTTCGGCCAACGCGCGGTTGAGCCTGCTGACCTCGCGCCGCAGCTCCGCGATCTGCTTCTTCAGCGCCGCTTCGGAAGCGCTTGAAGAGCTGCTGCGTGTCGTGCTGCTGCGTGCCGCGGCACGACTGCGCGCCGGGTTGCTCTGGCTTTTTGCATTGCCGTTGCTCGGCTGGGCTGAGCTGTTGCCCTGGCTGCTCTCGTTCTCGGCCATGGTTTTCTCCTCTTCGATGTACGCCAACGATCCCGACAGGCCATAGTTCCCAGTGAGATGCGGCGAGCAAGCCTTCTAGGAAAATTTTCCTTGCCGGGTGACGGCAGCTATGCTACTGTTTTGTCCATGGTGCTGATTTGCGCCGACGACCCGCCCGCCGAGGGCGGGTCTTGTT
>NZ_RZOI01001219.1:0-912 GCF_004022645.1 Mesorhizobium sp. M4A.F.Ca.ET.020.02.1.1
CTGGAAGATAGCGGGCTTCGTCGGCTACATGCCCCACCCGCTGGGGAGCTAGGCTCGCGTCGGAAGCCCTCGACCTACTGCCCTTTGATGCTCTCGGCGATCTCGTGCAGCACCTTGCGGTCGGTCCCGTGCCGCTTGATGAGCGTGCGGGCCTGTTCCGGCGTGATGCCTGCTTCCTCGGCGAAATGCCTGACCTCGTAGTCCTCGTCGCCGGCCACTTGCGAACGGTCGCGGTTGTCGGTCTTCGTCTTGTCGTCGGCCATGACTGCGTTCCTCGTTCAACACGAGATAACGAAAAGGGTCCGGTGGGGTTCCCCGGAACCTCGATTGGGCGCGACCTTCCTGGGCGCCGAGAGTTTCGAGAGTTTTAGGTACGAGTTCCTAGTGGGTCCGATGATCGAAAACCACCGCCATGGTCTTACCAATTGCCGCCATGACAATCAGCTCTACCAGATGGTCGTCGCTGTCGTCGCAAGCCGGGCCGATGCGGCGGATGGCGTCGATCGCCGCCTTGGTCGATATGGTGTCGCCGGCACGGAATCTTGAAAGCGTAGATGAAACAAGTTCTTCGGCCGTCGAGTCGATAGCCGGCACTTTTGGCACGACGCTCATAGGCCTCCTCCTGCCATGAACCCTCACCCAAAAGGATGATACGCCGAATGCTGGTTTCTGCCAGCGAAATGGTGGTCCGACCAGTCACTGGAGACAGCCTGCCGCTATTTCAACCTACCTGTCCTCGATGATCCTCAGATAGGAACCGTCATGGACAGCACGATCCCGATCGCGTGCTTAGGCGGCGCGTCGTTCTCGTCGGGGTTGGGAACCGGGTCCTCGTCCGGAAGCCGCTGCGGCTCCGGCTCTCGCATGGGCTTCGGTTCGGGTAGCGGCGGTGGGGTTGGCATGGGTGTGGGG
>NZ_RZOI01000121.1:0-11194 GCF_004022645.1 Mesorhizobium sp. M4A.F.Ca.ET.020.02.1.1
GCCCGAAGGGCCGCCCACCGTCGCTGTCTGCGGGCCGCGCATGATCGGCCGCGGCGTGATCCGCGGCGGACGGTAATGCAAGGAAGTGGGCGCGACGCCGAGCACGATCTTGAAGTTCTCGGCGTGGATCTCGCTCTGGGTTCTGTAGCCTGGATCGAACAACCTGTATTCGGCGCTGATCACCAGATATTCCTGGTTCTGGTCGTCGCGCGGAAAACTCTCCAGATTGAACGTGCAACCGGAATGGAGGCCGCGCACGGTTCCGGCAGCCGCGCTGCGCTGGTGCAAGGCCTGGAGTTCTTCGCGCCGGATCCCGGCAAGACTGTCGCCCCGCCCCACATCCAGATGCGCTCCGCGATGCCGGTAGTTCTCGCCCGAGGCCTCCTTGTGGCTGAACGGCTGGGCGGACTTGGCCATGAGGTCGGCGCCAGGCTTCTCGAAATCATAGTCTGTGTGCGCATAGGCGCCGGGCCGCACCTCGCTGCCCGGGACCCATTCGGTGATGTATTCGACATCCCTCCGCGAGCCCTGTCCCTCGAAATTGTAAAGCACCTTATCGTAGCCCGGAGCCGCCTTCAGCTTGCTCATCGCATCGCACAGAATGAGCGTGTGCTTGCCCTCGTCGTATTCGAAGAAATAGAAGATGCCTTCGTGCTCCATCAGTCGCTGCACGAAATCAAGGTCGCTCTCGTCGTACTGCACACAGTACTCGCGCGAGGGATAGGACCCTTGCAGCCGCTTCTCGAATTTCGCCGTACCGTATTTTGAGAAGATCTTCTCGACGATTTCGACGGCGGTCATGTTCTGGAAGATGCGGCAATCGGTGGTGTTGCCGAGAAACCAGAGCCATGGCCTGATGACCGCTTCATAGTAGGCCAGCCGGTCCTCGATGCGGGTTAACCGGAACTCCGACACCAGGCCGCTGAACCAGCGCTTCGGATCGGATTCGCCTTCGACCGAAACGGCGCCGCCCAGCATCTTCAGCGGATCGACATTGTGGTTGGTGCTGACAAACCCCACCGTATGGGCGAAGCAGCGGCTGATCTCATCGCGCCCGACAAGATGGGTGAAGGTCAACAGCTCGGCGCCTAACGGCGTCTGCACAACCGTGGCACGTTCGTTCGGCATGGGTCGTGCCCCTCCAGGACGCGGCCGCCAGTGTGACGGATTTGAAGTTCCCCCTATGTTAACCGCATCACGTTCGGGGACTTCCCGGATTGCCACACCAGGCTTCGTTCAGCCTACCATATGTTTTCCTGCCAACCAAAAGGAACCAAGGGCGGGCAAACCTTGCTCCGGAGGCGGTTGTGAGAGGCTGCTGTCGTGTTGTCCTCGCAAGCTGCTAGAATGGCGAAGTATCGATCAGCGGTCGGCGGCACTTTCATATGTTCATCAGTCTGCAGATCAACAATGTCGAGGCCGCGCCCGCCGGTCTCCCGCTCGGTTACGGTTCGCGCGACCGCAGCTTTGAAATCGGACGCGAAAATTGCGACTGGACCCTGCCCGACCCTGACAAGTTCATTTCCGGCCGGCATTGCGAGGTCCGCTATGAGGCGGGCGCGTTCTGGCTTCACGATGTTTCGCGCAACGGCACCTTCATCAACGGGTCCAGCCAGCGCCTGGCCGCGCCGCATCGCCTCGGCCATGGCGACCGGCTGTTGATCGGCCGCTATGTCATCTTCGTGTCCATCGACGACGAGCGCGGCGTGACGGGTCACCCCCAACCGAGATCCGGTTCGACGCAACGGGAATTGCCGGCATCGACGGGCCGGCCCCAGGAATTCGGCAACGAGCCGTTCTTCAATTCGCGCGAGCAACGCCAGGCGCCGGCGTCGACGTCTTCCCTGCTGCAGGCAGCCGCGCCGCCTTCGGCCGCGCAGCGCCCCGTTGCGGACGAATTGCTCAGGGAAATCGCGCGGGCGGCCGGCATCTCGCCGGATCTGCTTCAATCGCGCGACCCACATGAGGTTGCCGCCGAGATCGGCGCGGTCCTGCGGACGACGGTAGAACAATTGGCCTTGCTGCTGAAGGCGCGCGCGGCTGCCAAGATCCTGGCAAAGAGCACGCACCGCACGATGATCAGCGCAGCGGACAACAATCCCCTCAAATTCGTGCCCGGAACCGACGACATGCTGGAAATCATGTTCGCGCGGCGCAGGGCCGGCTATCTTGACGCCAGGCACAGTGTCGAAGACGCCTTCCGCGATCTCAAGACCCACGAATTCGCCACCTATGCGGCCATGCAGGCGGCGCTCTCCCGGCTGCTTGACGACCTGTCGCCCGAGGCGATCGGCAGGAAGCTTCCGCCCACCTCGTTCAGTTCGAAGAAAAGCCAGGCCTGGGATGCTTTCGTGGCGACCTGGCGGACCATGGAGGAAGCCCACGAAAACGGCATGCTGGATATATTCCTGGCTTATTTCGCCGAAGCCTATGCCAAGGCCGACAAGCAAAAATAGCGTGTAAATTCCGGCGCTAGAGCCGGATCCCTACACCGCCGCCGTTAAGAATAATCCGGGCGGTTCCGCGCATATGGTTCCAATCGGACGCTTCTGAGATTACGATCACATACGACAGTTCGCCAGGCGGTTACGGCTGAATGACCCAGGGGTCTGCGGCAAATGTCATGTTACGGCGGGATCGCGTTCTGTAGCCTAGCTTCCACCGGACACTCCCCGCGTCAGCAGGGCACGCATTCTTTGCTTCTGCCCCTGCCTGGTCTTGCGCGCCGGCACGGCCGCCATGCGCGGACGGAAGGCCAGCAATGAGCTCGAAGGACGATCCCTTCGGCCCCGCCGGCAAGACCGTCATTCGCGCCAATCCACGACGCAGGCAAAAGCCGGCGCCGGCCCCGCCGGCATCCGCCGATGGCGGGCAGCCCCTGCCTGTGCGGGATTCGACGGTTTTCGATCCGCAGGGCGGACAGCACATGCCGCCGGGCTGGGTGTCCGGAACCGTGATCTATCAAGGGGCGACGTCCAATGCCGGCCCCTTGGAGACCGCGCCCTCGTCGGGGCCGCAGCAGGACGTCCTCCTCGACGCCACCGGCAGCATCACCTACCCCACGGCAAACCCGATCATCGCCGCCGCCGCGCCCTTGCTGATGCTGCTCGGCCAGCTCCGACTTATCCCGGTCGAAAGACGTGCCGAACCGCTGGCGTTGCACATCGCCGAGGCGATCGAAAGGTTCGATCGGGCGATGCAGAAGTCGGGCATTGCCGAAGAGGACGCACGGATCGCCAAGTTTGCGCTTTGCGAAACCGTTGACGATCTCGTCGGCAACCTGCCCTGGCCCGAGGGGGACGGCTGGGCAGGGCACGGCATGCTGTCGCGGTTCTTTCGCATCAAGTCCGCCGGCGCCGGCTTCTATGAGGCGCTGAACAAGCTGCTGGCCGAACCGGAAGCGCATTACGACCTGCTCGAACTGATGCATGCCTGCCTATCGCTGGGGTTTGAAGGTCAGTATCGCGGCCTCGCGCGCCAGGACAGCAACCTCGAACGTGTCCGACGCGACGTCTTCGACACGCTTCGCTACTTCAGGGCGCGGCCCGACGACGACATTTCACCCCGCTGGCAGGGATTGGCGGCGACAATGGCGCGACCGTCGGCGCGGCTGCCGCTCTGGGCCGTCGCGGCCGTCACCTCGGGTCTCCTGACGGCGGCCTTCTTTGCCTTGCGGGTCTTCATCACCAATGAGGGTGACGCCGTCGCCGGCGAGCTTGTGGCGCTCAATCCATCGACGCCGGTGACAATCGAGAGCGCCGACGTGGCTGCCTCGGCCGAGCCGGCAAAAGTCGCGCCTCCCCCAACCCCCGTCGCGCTCACCCAGATCAACCGCATCCGTGCGGCGCTAGCCGAGGATCTGGCGCGCGGCGGGCTGGCGGTGAGCACGCAAGGCAGCTTCATCGTGGTGGAAATAAACAACGCCCTGACGTTCGAACCCGGCAAGGCCGAGGTGAAGCCGGAGTTCCAGTCCGTCGCCGCAGACATCGCCACGGCTCTCGACGCCGAACCGGGGCCGATCAGGATCATCGGTCATACCGACAACGCAAAACCGCGCAAATCGAGCACGTTCAAGTCCAATTTCGACCTCTCGGTCGCCCGCGCCAAAGCCGTCGCGGCGATGATGGCACCCGGCTTCAAGGACCCATCGCGCATCACCACCGACGGCAAGGGCGAAGACGAGCCGATCGCCGACAATGCGACCCCGGAAGGCCGTGCCACGAACCGCCGCATCGATGTGATGATCCCCAAGGAGGAGACATTATGAGCGCGGCCCCTCGGAAGCGCCCATGACGCATTGGCTGCTGCGCATACTCAACGTCGTCGCCTTGGCCGGTTTCGCGGCAGCCGTCTGGTTTGCCGGACCACTGATCCGTTATGCCGATGCGCGCCCACTCGGGCCGGTCTGGTTGCGCGCCGCGATCGTCGGCGTGGTCGTGGCCGCGGCGGCGCTCTTCTACACGGTCCGGTTCTGGCAAAGGCGAACGGCGCATAAGGCGCTTGAAGCCGCGATCGTGCGCAACGACGCCGACAATGACGATTCGCAGGTGCTCGAGGCCCGCATGAGCGAGGCCATCGCGGCACTCAAACGCTCAAGCGGAAAGCGCAATTTCCTCTACGAGATCCCCTGGTACATCGTCATCGGCCCACCGGGCGCGGGCAAGACGACGGCGCTGGTCAACTCCGGTCTGAATTTCCCGCTTGCCGGTTCCGGCACCGCGCAGCCGGTGGCCGGCATTGGCGGCACGCGATCCTGCGACTGGTGGTTCACCGACGAGGCCGTGCTGATCGACACCGCCGGGCGCTACACAACACAGGATTCCGATCAGTCCCGCGACAAGAAGAATTGGCTCGCCTTCCTGTCGCTGCTCAAGAAATACCGCGCCAGGCAGCCGATTAACGGCGTCATCCTGGCAGTCAGCCTTGCCGACCTCATGAGCTTCGACGATCGGCAGCTTGACGCCCATGTCGCCGAGATACGAAGTCGCCTGCGCGAAACCTATGAAACGCTCAGGATCCAGTTTCCGGTCTACCTGCTGTTCACCAAAGCCGACCTCGTCTCCGGTTTCATGGATTATTTCGGCGGCTTCGACGAGGCGCGCAGGCGCAAGGTGTGGGGCGCGACCTTCCAGACCACCGACCGCAACAAGAACATGGCCGGTGAGGCTCCGGCCGAATTCGACGCTCTGGCCGGGCGCCTGGCGGACGAGATGGCCGACCGGCTCCAGGAAGAGCAGGATCCGGTCGCGCGCATATCCATCTTCGGCTTTCCGGCCCAGTTCGGCGCATTGCGCGGCCGGGTTACCGGTTTTGTCACCAGCCTGTTCGACATCTCCCGCAGCGAGGTAAACGTCAGCCTGCGCGGCCTCTATTTTTCCTCGGGCACCCAGGAAGGAACGCCGATCGACCAGGTGCTGGGCGCGATCGGGCGCAGTTTCGGCAGCAGTTCGCAGGCGCATCTGTCCGGCACCGGCAAGAGCTTTTTCCTCCACGATGTTCTGGCCGACGTCATTTTCGCCGAGGCCGGCTGGGTTTCATACGACAGGACAGCCGAAAGGCGCGCCGCGATCGCCAGATATGGCGGCATCGGCGCGATCGTCCTGGCCGCCGTGATCGCCCTGGGCGCGCTTGGGCTGAGCTTCACGGCCAACAGATCGCTGCTCGCCGCCACGACGCAGGCCATGAGCCAATACCGCCAGGCGGCGGAACCGCTGCTCAAAAGCACAGAGGTCGCCGACGTCGACCTCGAAAACGTGATTGGCCCGCTCGACCAGTTGCGCAACCTGCCGGCCGGATTCGAGACCGGCGACGCGCCGACGCCGATCGAGGAGACATTCGGCCTCAGCCAGCGCGAACGGCTTCTTTCAGCGGCCAGGACGGCCTACCGGCAAGCGCTGGAGCGAAGCTTCCGATCGCGCCTGCTGCTGCAGGCCGAGCGCACGATCCAGGCCAGGATGGCCGATCCGGCGATGCTCTATGAGCCGCTGAAGATCTATCTGATGCTGGGCGGCAAGGCGCCGAAGGTCGACGACGAGCTGATCGTCTCCTGGATGCGGCAGGACTGGGAACACAACCGCTATCCCGGCGAAAACAACCGCGAAGGTCGGGCCCAGCTCGAAAAACATCTGCGCGCCATGCTGGCGCTGGACGACGCCTATGATCCGGTTTTCAAGCTCGACCAGCCACTTGTCGAAGCCGCCCAACGCTCACTCGGACGCATGAGCCTGGCCGACCGCGCCACGGCCCTGATCAAGTCGGCGCTCCATGCGGCAGCCCTGAGCGATTTTTCCGTTTCGCTCAAGGCCGGTCCGGAAGCGCCGCTGCTGTTCGAGCGTGTCGACGGCAGTGATCTGTCGGGACTTCGCATTCCCGGCGTCTACACCCATGCCGGCTTCAGCGATTTCTATCTCCAGCAGCTCTCACGCATCGCGCAGATGCTTGTCGACGACCGGTGGGTACTCGGCGGCGGCGGCGAGCAGGGTGGCATCGATCAGGAATTGCTCAAGCTCGGACCCGAGCTTCTCGATCGCTATGCCAAGGAGTTTGCCGCGGCGTGGAACGGCATTCTCGATCAGCTGCGGTTCAAGGCGATGCCGAAGGACAAGCCACAATATATCGCACTTTCCGCCGCAGCTTCGCCGAACTCGCCGATCGATCAGCTGTTCAGCGCGATTGCCGATGAGACCACCCTGACCCGGGAAAGCCAGTTCCTCGATGTCCAGGCAGGCACGGCCGAGCGGCCAGACGCCGCGGGCATCGCCAAGGGCCTGGCCCGCATCGGCATCCAGATGGCCGCCGGCAAGTCGCAGAGCCGCGCCGGCTCGGCGGGCTCGCAGGGCCCGGGCGCCAACGTCGAGGCGCAGTTCAGGTCATTCCAGGCCCTGGTGAGCGGTCCTGCCGGACGCCGCCCGATCGACGCGCTGACGCAGAACTTTCGCGACATCTACCAGAGTCTGAAGCTGGCGGCGGACGTTCCCTCGGAGACGGAGCGCGTCAACACGAACCTGCAGCTTCAGGTCTCGACCCTGCGCGCCAACGTCTCGCGCCTGCCCAAGCCGCTTGCCCGGATGGTCAACGCGGCCGCTGACGAGTTCGAGGGCAATGTCGCCGAGACCTCGGTGGCGAATTTGAACCAGTTGCTCGACCAGACGGTGACGCGGCCCTGCGAGGAGATGGTCAATGGCCGCTATCCTTTCGCCAGCGGCAGCACGGAGGACATAGCTATGGCGGACTTCGCCAAGCTGTTCGCCCCCGGGGGATTGATGGACCGCTTTTTCGCGCAAAATCTCGCATCGCTGATCGACATGACCGGCCAGGACTGGAGCTGGAAACAGGACCAGCGCTTCGGTCGCGACCTCTCGAAAGCCACGTTGAAGACCTTCCAGTCGGCAGCGGAAATCCGCGCCGCCTTCTTTCCCTCGGGCGGCTCGGTGCCTTTGGTCAGCATCACCTTCACGCCCTTTTCGTTGCATGGCGATGCCGACAGCGCGATGCTGGACGTCGATGGCCAGACCGTTCAAAGCAGCCAGACGGGCAACGCGCCGGGCACGCTGAACTGGCCGAGCGGCGCGGCTTCCGGCTCCGCCAGCCTGAGCCTTGCGCCGGAAATGCCCGGCCGGGAATCCGCCATCAAGTTCGACGGCCCGTGGGCGCTGAAACGGCTCATGGACAAGGCCTCCGTCAGCGGAAGCGAAGGTAATCTGGAAGCCCGCTTCGTGATCGGCGGACGCGACGTGGCCTATACGATCCAGAGCAACTCCGAACCCAACCCGCTGTTCCTTCCAGCGCTTGCCGGGTTCAGTTGCCCGAAGGCATTCTGAGATGATTTTTTGGCTCTCCGCCACGTCGACGACAATCCCGGACGGTCGGCGTACCGACCTTGATTTCGATACTCTAATGTTCGCGCCTGTGGCAGAGTGGCGCGAGCGGCGGCCCGAGGGCGCGCCGCGAAGGACGCTTGCGAAGCGCTTGGTGGCAAATTGAACACTGTCGCCCCCCTTCCCTTTGAAAGCTTCGGCGTAAGCCACAAAGGCTGCGTGCGCGACCACAACGAAGACAACTATCTGGTCGAGCCGCGAACAGGCCTGTGGGTTGTGGCCGACGGCATGGGCGGGCATGATGCCGGCGAGGTAGCGTCGGCAAGCATCATCGATCACCTGGCGACGATCGGCATCGCAAGCTCCGCGCCGGACCTTCGAGCGCGCTTCGAGGACAGGCTGAGCCGGGCCAATGCCGAAATCCGCAGCATATCCGAAACCCGCGGCATAACCATCGGCTCCACCTTCGCGGCCCTGCTGGTGATGGACGGACGGTTTGCCTGCCTGTGGGCCGGCGACAGCCGCGTGTATCTTGTCCGCAATGCCTCGATCTCGCAGATCTCGAAAGACCACACCGAAGTCCAGGAGCTCCTCGACCGAGGCGTGATCAGCGCCGCCGAAGCGCTCACCTGGCCGCGCCGCAACGTCATCACCCACGCGGTCGGCGTCAGCGACGAGATCGTCATCGACTACCAGCAGGGCGAGACCATGCCGGGAGACGTTTTCGTGCTGAACACCGACGGGCTGACGGCACATGTCAGCGACGCCGAGATCGAGGCTGCGGTGTTGTCCGCCGCGCCTCAGGCGGCCTGCGAGAAGCTGCTGGAAACAGTGTTGGCGCGGGGCGGAACCGACAATGTGACCATAATACTGGTGAAGATCGGCGACCGCCGCAACGGCCAGGCGCCCCGTCCGCATCCGCCCACCGAGGGTCGGGACCGATGAGCGCCGACGACAAGACGCGCGTCTCGCCAGGCCTTGCCAACACCGGCGTGGGCACACAACTCAGCGGCATCTACGAGCTTGACGAGCGGATCGCGTCCGGCGGGATGGGCGAGGTCTATCGCGGCCACAACATCCAGACCGGCGACCACGTCGCAATCAAGATCGTCCTGCCGGAATTCGCCCGCGACCAGACGATCTTGTCCTTGTTCCGCAAGGAAGCGTCGATCCTCAATCACCTGTCGCATGACGCGGTCGTGCGCTACCACGTCTTCACCATCGATCCCGGCATCGGGCGACCCTACCTGGCCATGGAATTCGTCGACGGCCAGTCGCTGTTCGATGTCATGCGGCGTGGCGCCATGCCCGTGGAGGACGTGCGCAAGCTCTGCCATCGCCTCGCCTCCGGCCTGAGCGCCGTACATCAGGCGGGAGCGATCCATCGCGACCTCTCCCCGGACAACATCATCCTGCCGGGGGGCCGGGTCGACCGCGCCAAGATCATCGATTTCGGCATTGCGCGTTCGGCCGCCGTCGGCGGAGAAACGCTGATCGGCGGCAGGTTCGCCGGAAAGTACAACTACGTTTCTCCCGAACAGCTGGGGCTTTACGGAGCCGAGGTCAGCGAGCAGTCCGACATCTACAGCATGGGATTGGTGCTGGCCGCCGCCTTGCGCGGCAAGCCGATCGACATGAGCGGCTCTCAGCTCGAAATCGTGGAAAAGCGCCGAACGGTTCCGGATCTTTCCGACATCGATGCCGATTTCAGGGAGATCATCGAGGCGATGCTGCAACCGGACCCGAGGCACCGGCCGATCAGCATGGCCGAGATCGCCAGGATGACCCGCGACGCCGACGAGGAGACAAGGCCGCCGGTATCCGCCATGCCGCGCGACCGCTCGGACCTGCATCGCACCGCCGCGCCCCCGGCTCCTGGGAGGCTGCAGGCCCAGACTTCGGCAACTCCGGACGGCCAACGCTTCGTCCCGCATCAGCGCCCCGCGCACCTTGCCGAACCGCGCCCTCGGGCGGCAGCCACCCCTGCCCGCGCGGTCGTGCCCGATGCTTCCCGGAGAGCTGCGAGGACCGGCTCCATCGCCATCGCCGCCGTGGCGGCGCTGGCTATGGTGTCGGCAGCTGGTATCTATTTCAGCGGCATCCTGACGCCTGCCGCGCCGCCAGCCGGCAAGACGACGCTTTCTCCCTCGAAAACACCGGAGCCGACACCGACTGAGAGCGCTGCCAGGGCGCCAGGCAACGAACCGGCAACGGAGCCGTCCCAAACACCACGCACAGAGGCAGGCCAGGCTCCGGCTGAAAAGCCAGTGGTGCCCACCGCCGCGCCGGCCGAAAAACAGGCGGAAGCCGGGTCCGGACAGAAGCCGGCGCCGGCGCGGCCGGCCGAACCCGTCCCGCCGGTCCAGGAGGGACCAAAGCCGCCGACGGTCGAGGCGCAAGCGCCCGCCGAAAAGGCTCCGGCGGCGCCGCAGCCAAGCGACAGCCAGCAGACGGCGGCGCCACTCCCCAAAATCGCTCCTGCTTCGCCGCCGGAAGCGATCACTCCGGTCTCGCCGCCGGTAGAAAAGGCGCCGGCGCCGGTCAAGCCGGATGTCGCGGAGATGCCGAAGGCCCAGCAACCGGCCAACGAACCGGCCAAGCCAAAGGTGGCTGACAAGGCTCCCGACGGCGCGACCACTCCGCCGGAAGCGGCGACCAAGACAAGCCCGCAGCCTGAGCCGCCCGCAGCCAAGCAGCCGAATGAGACCGTTGTCTTGAATGTGCCCAAGCCCCAGGTTCCGCCGGCGGCTCCCGCCAACGAGACCGCGCAGCGCGCTTCCTGGGTGAGCGACTTCAGCGGCGGTGACTGTTTCTACGCCACCATGACATCGGCAACCGACAACGCCGTCGCTATCGAGGGATTTGGCACTGCGGTCCAACCGTTCGAGCGCATGATGTCCGACTTCCAGGCGCGGTTCCAGGTCGAGCCGGATATCAGCGTGCGCCTCATTGAGCCCGCCCAATGCGAGGTCACCAATTTTCTGCATCTTCTCGGCCGCACCGGCGCCGACAAGCCGCGGCTCGTCCTCGATCGGACATTGGTGCCGAACGGCTCGCCGATCGGCGGAACGCTGGTGACGCGTGGCGGCCTGATTTCCAACGTACTCCTGATCGACCACAGAGGCATAGCCTTCAACCTCGATGACCGCATCGTCGCGCAACCTGACAGGGCGACCTTCAGCATCCCGATCGGGCTCGGCGCCGCCGACAAAGCCGCCGGCAAGGTGCTGCCGCAGATCATCCTGGTGATCACGGGCCCGCGGGATGTCAAGGCCGCCGTCTTCTCTGCACCAACCCCGGTTTCGGCGCTGCTGCCCAGGATCCTTGACGAGATCGAAGCCAACAGATCCGACTACTCCGCCACCGCCAAATATTTC